>JANXXZ010000179.1 GCA_025350385.1 Bacteroidales bacterium | reverse complement strand
TAACATCTTGGTTAACCTTGGAAGTCATGTTTAGACAATTAATGGAATAATCATCTAAGATACTGATTTCCAATGGTTTAACCAAATTTAATTTTACTTATTTTACTGAAAATCAAACATTTATCAAACTTTTTAACGGAGTATTGATTCATAAACATCATAATAATCTGTGTACTATACTTTTACTACTTACTTCTAGCACGCCTGAAAACAATATTATAAAACGCCCTCCAGAAATACCTGATATCCGTTAACAGCGGGTGTTTTTCGTAAGCATCCAGGTATCGGGTCTCGGAAGCCATGATTTCATCCAGTGTTTTAGGCATATCAGCATAGAAAGGAGGCACCAGGCCTGGCCTATACTTCACGCGTTTCTCCTTTAACTCGTCGCTGTATAACCCGAAATAATGAGAACTCAACGGGCGAACCCCTACCAGTTTCAGGTCTCCTTTCAACAGGTTAATGATCATGGGTAACTCATCGATCCAGAGCTTCCGCATGAGCTTGCCCAGGCTGGATATCCTGTAATCGTTTTTGAATTTTCCGCCTTCCTGTAAATTGTTATTGTCAAATACATACGCCTGCAGGTATTCGGAATAGGGATGCATGGTGCGGAACTTATACACATAAATTATTTTTCCTTTTTTCCCGATCCGTTTCAGGCTGATGAGCACGCCATAGGTCGGATTCATATCAAACAATGGTTCTGCAACTTTGCGTGCAACAAAAAACAGCATTCTGCCCTCTATGCTTTCTGACACCACCTCAAACCCGCAGGAATAGAGCCGGCCATATGCCTCGGCTTTTGATAGCGCTCTATCGTAACCGTTGGTTAAAAAGAAATAGAATTTCTTTAATAAAGGCACTTTGGGGAATACCCGTTTGAAAATATAATAAAAGAAGTAAAAGAAATAATTGAGAACAGGGGGATACATTTTTATTATCCTTTGTTTCCTGATCTCATTGGTAATTACACAGTCGATATATAGCCCCCCGACGGGAATCTTTGTACTCACCTCTTCCAGGAACTTGTTTACCCGCTTGATGTCGTTAATGGGTTTCAGGTTCACAATTACGTTGAATACATCGGTGGGTACCGCGCTCACATTGAAACGGGTAGTGGTTGAAAGAACGAGGGTACGGTTATGCCTGCAATCCACATGTTTGCTTATATATTTAAATACAGTTTCGCCTGATTCCTCCAGGATCTGTTTCCGGTAATTGTTCAGCGTAAACACCGGGTAATGCTCCGTGTTCTCGGGCTCAGGTAACTGGCTGGAATCAGCGCTGTTGGCCAGCGTTTCCATATGCTCAAGATAGGCCAGTATGGTTTCGGTTTTTTCGGAATTGCGGTTCAGTTTAAGGTAATAATAATACAAGGAAACCAGGATAATTTCGAGAAGAACAGATAGTCCAATTGTGCCGAAAACGATCATGCGCGAATAGGTGAAGCGGTTATATGCCACGATCATCACTGTTATTATAGAAAGAGCTATGAAATCACTAATCAGTACAGGGCTTAAGAAATCGCTTAGGCTGTTTTTATTCTGGTACGAATATTTTTTACTGGGGATTGATGCTCCGAGCCAAATACCCAGGAACACCAGGAATGGCTCGAAATAATGTGGAAGGTAATACCTTAAGGATGCCGGCTTTAAATAAATGAACAGCAGGAACGAAAAGGTAATCAGCAGTATATCACCCACGTAAAAAATGATGGCACTCCTGTTCCGGGTAAAATAGTTTACCGGTTCCTTGATCACGGCTGGTTGATCCGGGGGTGTTGTTTTAAGCATGTTGCAATAAACTTTCGGTAAGCATTAACAGGAAATAGTGAACATCCTGAAATTGGTAAACTCCTGTCCAAATGTATTAATTAATTGGCAAAACTGACAGTTGAAATAGTCGCTGAAGGATATTTCCTGGTAAGATCAAGCATGACAAATTAATAAAAACATTTTAGTGAATACTATGTGTTTTCCTATGAGTCTATGTGTTTCTTTTTTAACCACATAGAACAAATAGTTTTATTCTTTGGGTAGATGCTTTCAGGCAATCCAGGTCCCAGCTCTTTATTAACTTCAATAGCGCAACCGATAATATCAAAAGTAAGCTTGTCCGGTTCCTTCTGAGTCATATTTATCTATGTGTTTTCCTAGGTGTACTATGTGTTTCTTTTTTAACCGCAACTTGTCCCTGCGTAGCGGGATAGGCACATAGAACACATAGTTTTATTCTTTGGGTAGTTACTATCAAGCAATCCAGGTTCCAGCTCTTTATGAACTTCAATATCGCAACCGGTAATATCAAAAGTAAGCTTGTCCGGTTCTTTC
>JANXXZ010000088.1 GCA_025350385.1 Bacteroidales bacterium | reverse complement strand
GGTCATCAGCATCCCGATGAGGTGGAGTTTCTCCTCAACACCCATTGCATCAGCGAAATTACCGCTACAGAGAACCTTTTCCATTTCGAGAAGCTGGCCCATTACCTTTTCTTTGTAATTAAGCGATGTAAGCGCCTGCCCCGAGATAGTTTCATTATTTCCGGCTGAAATAACCGAGGCATCGGCCCCTCCCGAAAGAAGTCCCAGTACTTCCACCAATGCCCCTGACCTACGCCCTGTGAGGTCGGCTATCTTAGCCTGTAAAGGCTCTATAACCATTTTACGTTCGTTATCACCCGAAAAAAGACGCACTTTTCCTTTAAAATCCCTTATGATCAGCTTAAATTTCCCTGTCTTATCGGTAATTGCAGAGTAACCACCCTTTGTATTTTCGAGCATGCTCATGAACATATTCCTGTCCCTTTTGAAGTACGTATCGTAAATACGCTGAAAATATTCACGTTCAAACTCCCTGGATTCGAGGAAAATTACGGCATCGTTCAGGGCAAGTTTATCCGTTTGTGTAGTTAATGGATTTGATGCCACCTGTGCATAAATACTGCTTTCGAGATTGTAAAACTCAAGTTGGGGGAGAAGCAGCTTATAGGGACCAGCCTCCATTCCCGGCTTGAGGATATAAAGGTTTTGTTCCAGGGTCTTATATACACACAGGGTAGCCTGGGTTTCATCGGCAGGCTTTTTAGCAGTTGCATACCCGGCTTTCAGAAGATACAGGTCATAGTTGTCGGTAATTCCTCCGTTATCACCCCGTGTTTCGGCTGCTGCTCTCAGAACCGGGGCTTCCAGAATGGTCTCAGCATTCCCGGATGCATCGGTAACGGTTTGCATTGAAATAATCTTTAAGCCTTTGGGGACAGACCAGGTAATGGTTATCCCAGCTACCGGAGCCCCGTTTTCGTTTTCAAAATGAAAAACGGCTTTTGTGCGGCTCCTTCCATCACCCACAATTTTATCCTGGCTTAGGACTATGCCTGTTTTTTCAGTTTTTACAGCCTCTCCGGGTTTTCCATCGGCGGATGGACCACTCAACGATACAGGCCGGCCCTTATAATCGAAAAGTATAGGCGGTACATAGAGAAACACGCTGTTGTTCGGCATGGGCATGTAAGCGGATCCCATTCCCTGTTTTACTATATCAAAGTCTTTAATGTACCTGGTCTCCTTCCATGATGGGCCGAGGTAGGCTTTCAGGAAACCGGTCATGCCGGAAGTTTTACTCAGTACATCGTTCATGTCCTTAAATACCTCGTTGCTGAACATGATAGTATTATAGTTGTCTTCCGGTGAATTAGCTTCACCGAATGTACCGATACCATTTTCATAAATTGTTAGTTTCCAGTCCGATTGCCCAGTGATATCACGACCGAAATAAACACCTGAAACTACATCTCCATTGCGCCCTTCACTGCACTTTAGAATCTCAATTTTAGCCTTGCCTTTAACGCCATTCAATTCGCAGACGATATAGGCAAAATTATCTCCTTCCTTTTTAGGTATCAGGGTTGCAGGTATCAATCCTTCCTTGAAGGTTTCGATGGTGATATCGGTTGCCAGTTTCTGGTTTGCCTTGATATCTGTAGATCGGGCTGAACGGGAAACGAATTTCTGCACAAACCTGAAAAGAAAATACACCATGCGTTGTGAGGCTTTTATTGGTGTGCCGAACATGGGCGAAGTATATTTGACCAATGCAACACCTTCATGCAAATCGGCTTCAATTACATCGCAGAAACCTGCACTCACCCTAATGGCTACTTTCCCGTTCATGGTTGTGATAATCTCGCCTTCGTTGTCGCGGGCGGTAATCACCAGGGTGGTGTAGTCATCACCATCGCCTGTAAGTTGAAGTTTGCCGGGCTGTAAATGCAACTGGAAATTTTGCTGTGAACTTCCATGTAAAACCAGCAGAAGCAGAATGATATCAATTAGTATCTTTTTCATAGTCAGCTAGTTTTGAAAGTAATCAGGAACCTGGTTATACTCCTTTTCCACGGCTGATTTCTTAGGAATGCTCTGATACCAGAAATATCCGATAGTACCTATAAGCAATATAACAAAAACCAGGATGATCATGAGGCAGCCGGAACAGCATCCTCTCTTCTTTTTCTTTTTGGGAAGAGGAATCTGAGTATCCTGGCTCCCGGGATTTTGTTGGATCATAATATAAACCAGATTCGATTTTAACTCAATGATTTATCACGAACAAGTATAAAATATGACGAATATACAAAGGAAAATACTAAAAATAATAAAGCCCGGAACAAATTTGCCGGGCTCAGTATGTAAATATATAATTTCGTTTTCTATTATTCTTCAAACGAAGGCTTAATAACCACACCGTCATACCTCTTTTCAACATCAGACTGGTAACCAATAACGATTGCCGGTGTTCCGTTTTCATTGAATGAAGTCCAGTCGCCTTCACGACTGCCATTCATGTAATTCCCGGTTTCCCGTATCTTACCATCTGGCCAGTACCAGGTAACATGACCATTCATATTGTCATCAATAAAACTACCTTCAAACCGCAGTATCCCATCCGAATAATAGGATTTCCATGCCCCGTTGCGAACTCCACCACTGTATATTCCAGTTTCTTTGTACTGCCCGAAATCATAGATCCATTCTCCGTCTTCAAGACCTTCTACGTACTGACCTTTTACAATCAGTTTGCCTGTTTCATCATTTTCAAGGTATTCACCATCTTCCAGGCCACCTATAAATCCCTGTTCCCTTTTAAGGGTTCCGTCCTCATAATACCAACTCCACACACCATCTGTTTTGCCTTTCTTATTATACTTGCCCTGCTCTTCTATTTTACCGTTTTCATAATAGAATTTCCACTCTCCAACAGGGTTTCCCTTATCAT
>JANXXZ010000139.1 GCA_025350385.1 Bacteroidales bacterium | reverse complement strand
ATTAATTCAGGGAAGATGTCGGTTTATTAATTCAGATGTTCAGATAATTAACTATAGTTAAGAATTCGATCCAAATAAGTTGTCAGGACATCCTGGTTTCAATTTTGAATTCATCTATCCTGGATTATAGCTTGGTAAAAGTGTTTTACAGAAACCCTGACAAATTTGCGGCTTCAGGGTTAATTGTAGTTTTCTGTCCGTATATATCTGATTCGTTGTCTATATCTCATAATTTTCTGGTCATCTTCAATAATCGCGTTTTCGGATAAGCGCTCAATCAACTTGTGATTAAAATTATTTGTTTTTTGGAATCAACTTTAAGGATATTAATTTGTTTTTCACTTATAATACATTCCTTCGGACAATCTATAAAACTCAGCCAGGAATTCTTAATTATAACTCTTTGACATCTTGTCGGTTACTTTGGAGATCGATCAATAACAGATATAGGTTCAGTATAAAATTCAACCCTGAAAAAGATGAAGAAGCTAAAGAAAATATTGCTATGGCTTGTCATAGCCATTGTGGTTGTTTTGATTGCAGCGATGAGTTATGTTAAGGTTGCCTTACCCGATGTGGGAGCCGCGCCTAAAATGAAAGTTGAAATGACTCCTGAGCGGATAGCCCGTGGTGAATATCTCGCCAATCATGTTTCTATTTGTATTGATTGTCACTCCAAACGAGACTGGTCCAGGTTTTCGGGTCCCCCTACCCCCGGTACATTGGGAATGGGAGGTGATTTATTTAACCAGAAATTTGGATTTCCCGGTTCTTATTATGCTAAAAACATTACTCCTGAAGGGATCAGCCGTTATACTGACGGGGAACTATTCCGGGTGATAACCACCGGGGTTACCAAAGAGGGCAGAGCCATATTTCCCGTGATGCCTTATCATAATTACGGGTTGATGGATGAAGAAGACATTAAAAGCATTATTGCTTATATCCGGACCCTAAAATCCATTAAAAACGAGGTTCCTGAATCAACATCCGATTTCCCAATGAATTTCATAATCAATGTTATTCCTCAAAAAGCAAAGCTGACAAAAAAGCCACCCGAAACGGATATTGTGAATTACGGGAAATACCTGGTGACGGCCTCGGCCTGCATCGACTGTCATACACAATTCAAAAAAGGTAAGCGGGTAGCCGGGACTGAATTCGGAGGAGGCAGGGAATTTCCGTTTCCTGATGGCTCAATAGTTCGTTCCGGTAATATTTCCCCTGACCAGGAAACCGGGATTGGCAAATGGGATGAAGCCTCATTCATAAAGTTATTCCGTTCCCGTTCCGATTCTGTAACTCTGAATACCCGGCTAAAACCGGGGGATTTCAACTCCATCATGCCCTGGACCATGTATGGCAGAATGCACGAAGAGGACCTGAAAGCTATTTATGCCTTTCTGAAAACAGTGAAGCCCATAAAAAACGCGGTAACGAAATATACTCCATCCCCGGCAAAATTGGCTAAGAATTAGAAAAGCCGGCGAAGCAGCAACAAATTGTTTCATTGGATTGTTAGTTAAAAATTTAGTGCGAGGTATAATACAAATCAGATGTTTATCTGGTATGCAATCTCCTGGCAAGAGCACTAAAAATACTGTTCCTAAACCTGATAAACCATGGCAAGAGTGAACACATACCTCAATTTCCAGCGCAACACGGAGGAAGTCTTCAATTTTTATAAATCCGTTTTTGGTGGTGAATTTGGCGGTGGAGGATTAACCAGGTTCCGCGATATTCCCCCGGAAGAAGATATGCCTCCAATTGCTGAAGAGGATAAAAACCTGGTCATGCATGTAGAATTACCGATTCTTGGCGTGCACACTTTAATGGGCACGGATGCGCCGGAATCAATGGGATTTAATGTGAATGCCGGGAATAATATACTTATTAATCTTGAACCGGATACAAGGGATGAAACTAAAAGATTGTTTGATGCGTTATCGCTAGGCGGCAAAATAACCATGGAATTACAGGATGTGTTCTGGGGTGATTATTACGGCAGTTGTACGGATAAATTCGGGGTACAGTGGATGTTTAACTTTACTGAAAAATTAAAGTGAAATTTAATTGATGACAAAATGGACGGTGAGGTAAAAACAATCATTTCGGTGCAAATAAAAGTAAACATGCC
>JANXXZ010000122.1 GCA_025350385.1 Bacteroidales bacterium | reverse complement strand
CGTGCCCATTGAAATAAAGCTTAAATTGATGAAATATATCATTAAACCATTTCTTTTAAAATACGAATGAGATGAAAGAAATAATAATGTCTTTTTTAATTTTATTTGCAATCCAGGCGTTTCCGCAAAATTCATCGCAGGAGAACCGGTGGAGTTACAACAGCTCATACCTCATGCGCGCAGGTAAATGGGAAAGCGGTCTTTTACAGCCTTTCCGCTATGGGATCAGCGATAAACTTGAAATTTCCACTAATGCCCTCATCCTGCCTGTCCTGCCTAACGCGGGTATCAAACTCTCCCTGGGTGAAAGATGCGGGTTCCGACTGGCCAGTGAGCACTCGCTCTCTGTCCCATCCGTGTTCTTAAACTTTGTTAGCCGTAAAGGCACGGGTGGATTAATCTCTCCTGAGTTTGATTTTCCGCTCATGCTGGGGATCAGCAGTTCGCTGGCTGCCAGCAGACCGGTTTGTGATTCAGCAATATTAACATTCAGGGCAGGTTTTGGAATTACTTTTCATGGCAGAGAAGTTAATCCGCTAAGTACGATTGATTTACCTGTTTTCTATCCACGAATGGCCCAGTTTTATAAAGGCGCATCCATCCGTCTTTCCTCCGGGATCAAAGGGAGAATCTGCAGAAAATGGAATTATGAAGAAGCAGTCCAGGTCTTTATCATTACCCGCAAGGATAATAATTTCTTTGCCGAAAACACCGGTAACCTGATGTGGACCGTTGGACGGTCGCTCCGGATAAAAGGTGGTTACAATCTGTCGTATGGAAATTATCCGTTTGGTAAACACTTTCAGCTTTGGCCATCACTTGATTTAATTTTTGGCAGCAGACTTTAACATTATAATCTGTATTTCTGTTTCTATTTATCTTAAAACGGAGGTTAAATTACCTGGAACAAATTTTTACAAAATATTTATATTAATTATGCTCTTTTATATGATTTTTAACAACCTGATTATCTGACTGTTAATATTTAATAATAAATTAATATGCTGATTTTCAATTAAAGTTCTTTTTGAATAGAAATAAAGTGTACATTTGTGCAAATTTTTAACACACATCATGAAACAAGGTAAAGTAAAATTTTTCAATGAATCCAAAGGATTTGGATTTATTAAAGACAATGAATCAGGAATCGAGTACTTTGTACACGTATCAGGTCTTATCGATGAGATAAGGGAAGACGACGAAGTAGCTTTTGAGCTCCAACAAGGAAAAAGAGGTTTAAATGCCGTAAATGTAAAACAAGTATAGTTTACATAAAGTATTGATAACATCAGTCCTAACCTCACTTTTAAAAGTGGGGTTTTTTTCTGCCTTCTATTGAAAATGAAAATAACTGAACAAGGATTTTGTCGTCCCGGACAATGCTCTGATTTATTGAGTTACAGGAAAAATCTGATTCTATTTCGTAATTGCAAAGCGCCGGAATTACTTCAGGATATGAGCAAAAAGGGAAGAATCGATTTTTTCTTTTCAAAGCCGAGTTTGTTATTTGCCAATACATTTCTATCTTTGCAGGCTCAAAAAAAGCAGTCTACGTTAACTATTTAAATTCTAATCACATGCAGAATAAAGGCGCAATTCGTTTTTTTGCTATCGCGTTTGCCCTGGTATGCATTTTCCAACTCTCATTCACTTTCGTTTCCCGTATTACTGAAAAAAGAGCCAGTAATTACGGAAAAAACGATCAGGCTGTTGCTCTTGTTAAGCAACTTGCCAAAGGAGATGCAGCCAGAGAAACAACCATCGCCGACTCTATAGCAGCAGTGCGCGAGCGTTATTACCTCGATTCGGTTTCGAACCTGACGGTTTACAACATTTTTCTCCGCAAATACTCTTATAAGGAATGTAAAGAGCGCGAGATCAATCTTGGTCTTGACCTTAAAGGCGGGATGAATGTTACCCTGGAAGTTTCGGTGTCGGACGTTGTAAACGCCATGTCGGGCTACAGCACCAATCCCACTTTTGTGAAGGCGATGTCGCTTGCGGCCGAAAAGCAGAAGAGCAGCCAGCGCGATTTCGTTACCCTGTTCGGTGAATCCTTCAAGCAACTGGACCCCAACGCAAAACTTGCAGCCATATTCGGCCGCATGGAGATGAGGGATAAGATCAAGCCAAATTCTACCAACGAAGAAGTCCTGAAAGTGATCCGCACAGAATGTAACGATGCTTTTGACCGCACGTTCAACATTCTGAACAATCGTATCAACCGTTTCGGGGTTTCACAGCCCAATATCCAAAAACTTACCACCAGCGACCGTATCCTGATCGAATTACCGGGTATCAAGGATCCTGAGCGTGTTCGCAAACTCCTGCAAGGTACTGCCAAGCTTGAATTCTGGGAAATGTACCAGTTCAACCAGCTGACCAATTACTTCATGGAGGCCAATAAACGCCTTGCTGGTTTCACTGGCGTTGATTCCCTTGATAATAAACCTGCCGACTCATTGAGACAGGTAAGCAAAAAAGCACCGGATTCAATTACAAAACAAACTGCAAAGATTGCCGACACATCGTCAAAGAAGATGGATCTCGCTGCAAAACTTAAAAAAGATACAACAGGCAAATCAAATAAGGAGCAGGGATTTGAACAATACGCCAAGGAGAATCCTCTTTTTGCCTATTTGCGTCCTGCCATCTCCAGGGGTAAAGACGGAAAAGATTATGCAAGCGACAAAGCAACTGTTGGTTACGCTGCCATAAAAGATACTGCAAGGGTTAACCGTATGCTTAGCAAAGTGAATAAGTTGTTCCCAAGGAATCTGATCCTCGCATGGGGTGTTAAACCCGAAAAAGAGCAACCAGATGTTTTGCAGCTTTATGCACTCCGTTCGGCTAATCGTGATAACACAGCCTCACTTGGAGGAGATGTAATTATTGATGCACGCCAGGACTATGACCAGAATGGACGCGTAGAAGTAGCTATGAATATGAACCAGACCGGCGCTAAGGTCTGGAGGAATCTGACTGCCTCAAATGTGGGGAAACAAGTTGCTATTGTTCTCGATGGCTATGTCTATTCAGCTCCCAATGTGAATGATGAAATTCCAAACGGTCGTTCTTCAATCACAGGTAATTTTTCAATTGAAGAAGGTCAGGACCTCGCAACCGTGCTGAAAGCCGGTAAACTGCCTGCACCTGCGCGCATTGTTGAAGAAGCTGTGGTTGGTCCAACACTCGGGAAAGAAGCAATCAACTCTGGATTGTGGTCATTTGTCGTAGCTTTCATCCTCACCCTTATGTACATGATCTTCTATTATAACAAGGCTGGTTTGATCGCCAACGTTGCCTTGTTTGTTAACCTACTGTTTGTGTTTGGTATTCTTGCTTCTATCGGGGCTGTACTCACTCTGCCCGGTATTGCTGGTATTGTGCTTACTTTAGGTATGGATGTTGACAAGAACGTTATTATTTATGAACGAATACGGGAGGAACTTCGAGCGGGGAAAGGCTTGCGATTGGCTATCAATGATGGGTATAAACATGCGCTTACTGCCATTATCGACAGTAACGTAACTACTCTTCTTACCGGTATTGTACTATATGTTTTTGGTTCAGGTCCTGTTCAGGGTTTTGCTACTACCCTTATTATTGGTGTTCTCAGTTCAATGTTCTGTGCTATCTTCATTACCCGTTTACTCTTTAGCCGCCTTCTGGATAAGAATCAAACCATCACGCTCTGGAACAAGTATACCGAGCATATTCTTACCCATACCAAAATTGATTTTATCGGCCTCAGGAAAACCTTTTATATCATTTCCGGCTCACTCGTCATCATTGGTATTATCTCCCTCTTTGTGCGCGGCTTAAGCTACGGTATTGACTTTAAAGGAGGTCGTACTTATATCGTCCGGTTCGACCAGGATGTACGTACCGATAATGTGAGGAAAGCACTGCTCGCAGTATATGGGCAGGAGCCTGAGGTAAAAACCTTTGGAAATAACAACCAGGTTAAAATTACTACTTCATACCTGATTGATAATTCATCCACAAAAGTTGACTCAATCGTAGAAGCTAAATTATATACCGGATTGAAATCCCTGTACAAAGCTCCGATCTCTGAAGCTGACTTCCAGGCTCATACCGATAAGAAAGCGCTTGGAAAGATGAGTTCCGAAAAGGTACAGCCTATCATTGCCTACAGTTTGCTGGTTAAAGCATATTATGCGGTATTCTTCTCCCTGATAATTATTTTCGCATATATTTTACTCCGTTTCCGGAAATGGCAATGGGGATTGGGTGGTGTAGTCTCACTTTTCCATGACACTTTCATTGTTCTGACCCTTTTCTCGGTTTTACATGGATTCCTTCCTTTCAGTCTTGATATTGACCAGCACTTCATTGCAGCTATCCTCACAATTATAGGATACTCCATTATGGACTCGGTAATTATCTTTGACCGTATTAGAGAGTATACCACGCTCTACCCAAAACGCGATCTCAGGGAAACCATGAATGCCGCCATCAACAGCACACTGGGCCGTACCCTGAATACTTCCGGAATTACCTTCATGGTACTGCTGGCTATGTTCCTCTTTGGCGGTGAAGTTATTAGGGGATTTTGTTTTGCTTTAATGGTTGGTATTGCAATCGGAACTTATTCTTCAATTCTGAATGCTACTCCAATTGCCTATGACCTCATCATGTGGCAAAGAAGCCGGAACGAAAAGAAGCTTGCGTTAACTGCAAAAAAATAATCGGAAGCTGTTTAGCTCCTACTCTAAAACCCCGGTTTTTCCGGGGTTTTTTGTTTCCTGATGCCGCTAGTCTCAATAATGTAATGACAAGATTAAACGGTCTTAAAAGTCCTTAATGGACCTTTGTGCAATCCTTTGTGCTGCTGTGTAGTAAAGTAAATAGGTTTTGTTTGAGAAAATTTTAAAAAAGTGCTTTAATTTAAAAAACATCAATCACACAAAACTATGTGTCCTGCTGTGCCTGTGTAGTTAAATTATTAACACATAGATACATAGAGTACAAAAGCAAACACATAGGGTTTTCAATGCTGTCACTCTTTCGATTGGTCTAAGATTTAAACTATGTACCCTACTTTGCCAATGGGATTCAAAAAGAATAACACATCGACTTATAGACTTTACAACGGGGAAAAGCACCTAGTCAACCTTTTTTGAGACAGCCTCATGTTTTATCAAAGGAATATGCCCGAAAAGTTTATTTTTTTCAAATAAGTGGCTGGCGTTTAGTATTTTTGTCCTGACCAAACCCCGTATGATGTTTTATCATCCTGTATTCCTGATTCTTGATGTAAGCGGTGGCGAGTTCATGTTGATAGTCCTGGTGATATTCCTTGTCTTCGGCCCGGATAAAATGCCGGAAATTGCAAGGAAGATAGGCAAAATCATGAATGATATGAAAAAGGCATCCAACGACCTCACCCGTGAATTCCGCCAGGAAACATCAGAATTGCGCAATGACCTGCTTTCGGCCCAGAATAAAATAAAAGAAGAAATGGAAGGAGTTAATCAGGAAGTATCCAAAACCAGGGCCCGTGTCGTAAGCGATCTGACCATTTCTGAGGAAACTCCGGCCAAAACTCCAACTATCGACATGATTGAAGCTAAGCAAGGTAATACTGTGCCTAAAACTCCTGGTGAATCAGAAAAAGCCGTATAATAAAAGTCCGGCCAAACCGTTGAAATAATTGATTTAATAACTATTTATCCGAGCATAGCAATTACCCCGTAGTACGTTGTTTTATGAAGATACGATCGCTCCTGATTACCCTTTTTGTGCTCATTGTTTTCGCTTCAGGTATAGCCCAGAACCGTGCCTGGAAGGCTGCTGATGATGCTTACAACAATATGCAGTACAACCTGGCTCTTACCAAGTATAAAAAAGCGCTTTCTAAAGCCAGGTTGAAACCGGATAAGGAGAAGATATCTTTCCAGATGGCCGAATGTTACCGGCTCATCAACAACACTAAAAAAACCGAAGCAGCATACAAAAGGATTTCTAAAACAAATTACGCCGAAAAGAACCCGCTAGTTTTTCTTTACCTGGCGCAGGCTATGAAGTCGAACGAAAAATATGAAGAGGCCAAAGCCTTCTTCGATAAATATACTGAACAAGTGCCGGAAGATCCGCGGGGACCCAATGGTTCGGAATCATGCAAACTCGCCCAGGAGTGGATTGACAACCCTACAAAGTATAAGGTAACTAATGGAAAAGCGCTCAATTCGAAGGCTTCCGATTTCTCGGCAGCTTATGCGGATAAGTTGTTTAATACGGTGATTTTCACTTCCACCCGCGATGCAGCAACCGGTAAAACACTCGATAACTGGACAGGCCAGAGTTTCAGTGATTTGTTCATTGCGAAACTTGACCCCAAGGGGCAATGGTCAACCCCCGTATTGCTTGAAACAGGCGGCCTGATCAACACCGAATCAAACGAAGGAAACCCAGCGTTAAACAGCAAATTCAACCAACTTTACTTTACCCGTTGCGGTAATGAAAAAGGTACACTTCAGGGCTGCCAGATCATGGTTTCGCGCAGGGCCGGACGAAACTGGGGTGAACCGAAAGCCCTGTCGCTCGGCGGCGACAGTACTACCGTTTTCGGGAATCCTTCCATAAGTCCTGATGAACTGATACTTTTCTTCTCAAGTAACCTTCCGGGCGGACAAGGCGGAAAAGACATCTGGTATGCAACCCGTAAAACAGCAAATGATGCATTCGGGAAAGCAAAAAACCTCGGACCGCTGGTAAATACTCCCGGCGACGAGATGTTTCCCTACATGCGCAACGACACAACACTGTATTTTTCATCGAACGGGCACCCCGGTATGGGCGGACTTGATATTTTCCGTACCACTTTTTCCAACGGTGTCTGGAATAAGCCATTGAACCTGCAGTACCCGATGAATTCAGCCGGCGATGATTTTTCAATCGTTTTCAACCCTGAAGAAGATAAAGGGTTTTTCTCATCCAACCGCAAAGGAGGCCGCGGAAGCGATGACATCTATTCATTCGTCAATCCGCCCATCCTCTTTACCCTGCAAGGTATTGTAAAAGATGATAATACACTGCAACCTATCCAGGCTGCCGTTATTAAGCTGGTAGGATCTGACGGTACATCCATTGAAGCCAAAACCGACGCCAAGGGATTCTATAGTTTCAGCAAAACCCAGATCAAACCACGTACTTCATATGAACTGGTTTGCAACAAAACAAACTACTTCAACAAGAAAGCCAAGGAAACTACCGTCGGGCTTGAAAGCAGCAAGGATTTCACCATTGATTTCAGGCTACAGCCTATTCCTGATAAACCGGTTGTGCTGCCCGACATCCTTTATGACCTGGCAAAATGGGACCTCAAACCTCAATACCAGGACTCGTTGCAGGGACTAATCAAAACCCTCGACGAAAATGAAACCATCATCGTGGAACTTGCATCGCATACCGACTCGCGTGGAAGCGACGAAAGCAATGATGTGCTTTCTCAGAAACGCGCCGAATCGGTCGTAAATTACCTGATCGAACGCGGCATCGACCCTGACCGCCTGGTTGCCAAAGGTTATGGGGAACGTGTTCCCAGGAAACTTGCCAAGGATGTAAACAAAGATGGTTTTACCTTCAAAGCGGGGGCTGTTCTAACAACACCTTATATTGATTCATTGGCGACCAAGCCCATGCAGGAAGCCGCACATGCCCTGAATCGGCGTACTGAATTCCGCATCCTGAGCAAGGACTTTGTGCCCAAGACCAAGAACAAAGCCATTGAGAGCCAGGCCCAGAAAGTCACCATCCAGATAAACCCGGAAGACAACTTGGTTCACTATGTTGAAAACCAGGATAAATCCTATACTTTATCTGCTGTTGTAAATGGGGTTACCCTCGAACTCACACTCTCTGACGAAAGTTCCGGGCTCAGTTTCTCAACCGAACAGGCGCTGAAACTCCTCAAAGCCGGCGCCATCGGGAAGACTGATTTTGCAGGCGACGCCGAAAAGATCCTGGCGAATAGCACAATTATAGACAACGCAGCCTTCAATGTGGCTGAAATTGGTATAGCCAATAAATCAGCTTTCGATCTTGAAGCAACCGTGCTACAAAAACAAAAAGCCGGTGTTCTAATGAGCCAGGCTGTACTTAAGAAATTCGGCAAGTTCACCATTGATAAGGACAAGAAGCAGATAATTTTCCAGTAATCCCGAAGCCCCTGGCTGAATAATGGCTGATGAATCAAGATATAACCTTCGTGGTGTCAGCGCTGCCAAGGAAGATGTACATGCTGCCATTAGCAAACTGGACAAGGGATTGTTTCCCAATGCATTTTGCAAAGTAGTCCCCGATTTTCTCGGTAATGATCCCGATTATTGCGTGGTGATGCATGCCGACGGCGCCGGCACAAAATCATCGCTGGCTTACCTTTACTGGCGCGAAACCGGTGACCTTTCCGTCTGGCAAGGAATAGCCCAGGATGCTATCGTAATGAATACCGACGACCTGCTTTGTGTCGGTATCACCGATGGAATCATGCTATCCTCAACAATCGGCCGTAATAAAAACAGGATTCCCGGCGAAGTAATCGGCGCCATCATCAACGGCACAGAAGAGTTTCTTAAAAAGATGCGTTCCCTGGGAATCAGAATCTATTCAACCGGGGGTGAAACAGCAGATGTTGGCGACCTGGTCCGGACTATAATTGTGGATAGCACTGTAACAGCCAGGGTAAAACGAAGCGAAATCATCGAAAACCGCATCCTTCCGGGGGATGTAATAGTTGGCTTAGCTTCTTTTGGACAGACTTCCTACGAAAATTACTACAACGGCGGTATGGGCAGCAATGGCCTCACCTCAGCCCGTCACGATGTATTCAGCTATGAATATGCTTTAAAATATCCCGAATCTTACGATCTTAACCTCCCCAAAAAGGTTGTTTACAGTGGAAATCTGAAATTAACCGATCCTACTGAAGTTCAGGGAGTGGACGCCGGGAAACTGGTACTCTCTCCTACCCGCACCTATGCACCGGTAATCCGGGCCATCCTTGAAAAATTCCATTCGCAGGTTAACGGCCTGATCCATTGCAGCGGTGGCGCCCAGACTAAGGTACTGCATTTTGCCAGCGATGTTCATATCATCAAGGATAACCTTTTTCCTGTTCCGCCTTTGTTCCGTATGATCAGGGAACAATCCGGCACCCCGCTGAGCGAGATGTACCAGGTTTTCAACATGGGGCACCGCATGGAATTATATTTGCCGCAAGCAATAGCCAATGAAATTATGGCGATATCCGAAGGATTCGGAATTGAAGCAAGGATCATAGGCCGATGCGAACCTTACACTGGAAAAAAACTAACCATTCGTTGCAGTGAAGGGGTGTTCGAATATTGAAAATTAAGAAACTGGGCAGGATTGTTGCTGCGGCATGATAGAAATATTTCAGCAGCTGTAGCCTGAATGATATAAGGATAGCCAGTGGGTAGCAAAACACAGCCTCCTTGCAATGCCTGGCTGCAAGTGAAATGTATCAGGCCTTGTTTTGAGCGGATCATGAGGCGTAC
>JANXXZ010000108.1 GCA_025350385.1 Bacteroidales bacterium | reverse complement strand
TATCTTCGTACGATAACCCGCGGATTTTATCCACATATTCTATTTCGCGGCTGCCAGCGTAAACCAGGTGAGTGTGTGAATCGCAAAATGAAGGGAAAACCATCCTGTCTGATGCGTCAATTATTTTGACACTGCGGCTGTTTATTACTTCTGGAAGGAAAAGGTCATCCATGCTTCCGAAATCGGAAATCTTCCCTTTTTCAATCAGGAGGAAAGCATTTCTGATAGTCCCCAGCTTACCCATTTCTTTGCCACTAACCAGTAATCGGGGAGTTTTTTCAACCTGGACAAGTTCTTTTATATTTATGATTAAAATCTTCATAAAGCTGGTTTTATAGCACCAAAGGTATAAAAAAGCAGGCTCAAAGGAGGTTGAGATCAGAGTGAGCAGGTCAATTACATTCAATATTCAAGCTAACAATAGCCAGTATCGGTCATCAGACCAGCAAAATTTTCAATATATATTAATGCAACGGACTAATTTTCCGCTGACCGGCATAAATTATTCGAAAAATGCACCAGTGAGATTTTAACAAATTCATCCTTTAACTGTTTTAAGATCATAATGATACTTTTATTACTTTTGATGCCTGAATCAATTAACAGTTAGCAAAAACAACCCTATGAAAATGCGATCCTTACTCATTTCATTCTTACTGCTCATTGCAGTATCACCAATGCTTTTCGGCAACATTGTCGACAAGGAACAAGCCAGGCTTGTAGCTAAAAATTTCTTAACCGAACGAATCGTGAACCACCAGATCGGATGGTCAGTTAATTCGTTAATCCTGGTAGATGTTACAACGAGGGAAATTAACGGTCAGCCAGGCTTGTACGTATTTTCAAACAGCGGGGAAGGTTTTATCATTATTTCTGCCGAAGATGCACTCACTCCGGTAATTGGTTATTCAGCTTCGGGTAGTTTCCCTGAGAAAGGAGTTGCTTTAAATTTTGACAGTTACCTCCAGACTTATATTGGACAGGTAGAATTTGTCCGTAACCATCATGAGGCAAATAATCCACAAATCCAGGCAGAATGGAATAGTTATCTTGTAAATAACAAAGATTTTTCAATCCAAGCCACAACCGATGTTGAACCTCTCATGACATGCATGTGGAATCAGGACAGTCCTTACAACGTGCTTTGCCCTGCAGACGCCGCCGGTCCGGGAGGCCATGTATATGCCGGTTGTGTTGCCACAGCCATGAGTATGATCATGTATTATTACCGTTATCCTCTCCAGGGAATAGGAACTCACAGTTATTATGCTACGGGGTATGGCCTCCAGACTGTTAACTATGGCAATACCTTATACGATTGGGATGGTATGCTTGATCAGATTAACGGCAGCAGCGGTCAGCCTATACCGGCGGTTGCCTTACTTCAATACCATGCAGGGGTTTCTGTTAACATGGGTTATGGGGCTAACGCCTCCGGAGCTTATAGTAATAATGTACCTGCTGCACTCATTTCACATTTCGGATATAGTTCATCCACGCAATACCTTGAAAGATCGAACTATTCTGCAACGAATTGGGAAAATATGGTAGTTGAACAGCTTGATGCTTCAAAACCGATTTATTATTCCGGACAAAGCCCTGACGGAGGTCACGCCTTTGTTTGTGACGGATACCAGGTTACGGGATCAACCAAGATGTTCCATTTCAATTTTGGCTGGAGCGGACAATCCAATGGTTATTATACCCTTGCCAACCCCAACGGATTTACCACACAGCAAGGTATGGTGAGAAATATTGTCCCTGCCTCAAATTTCCCTTACGGATGCAGCAGTCGTATTATTACAAATGCGAACGGTTCTTTCGAAGATGGCAGCAGCGCAAGACTTGATTATGATCCGAATTCAAGCTGCACCTGGTTAATTGATCCTGCTGATTCAGTCAATTCCATTTCACTTTCATTCACTGCTTTCGACGTTGATCCTTCTGACACTCTGTCAATCTATAACGGCGAAAACGAAAATGCGCCTCTTTTAGCTACTTATACAGGTGCATCTGTTCCTCCGACAGTTACTTCAGCAGGAGGCAAATTGTTCCTGAAATTTACTACAGATGCAAGCAATCAGGCCGGTGGATGGGTTGCCGAATACCATAGTGTTTATCCTGCCTATTGCGGAGGAACAGTTACTTTGACAGAACCTTATGGTTCATTTTCTGACGGAAGCGGTAATAACAATTATAACAATAATGCTATCTGCAAATGGAAAATCCAGCCTCCATATGCTACTGATCTTACTCTTTCTTTCAGCAGTTTCGACCTGGAGGAAAATGATCAGCTGATTGTCTATGCTATTGGTACTTCTTCAGTCCTTCTAGGCACCTTTACGGGCAACCAGATCCCTGACCCTGTTGTTTCGCCTTCAGGAGGCTTCCTGTTAATGTTT
>JANXXZ010000579.1 GCA_025350385.1 Bacteroidales bacterium | reverse complement strand
AAGCATTCCCCGGTAAAGGAATTCGCCCTTAAGCAGCAGTTGCCGGTTTTGCAACCAGTAAACCTGAAAGAGCCGCTTTTTATTGAAGAATTGCGTGCATACAATGCCAATCTGCAGGTAGTGGTTGCATTCCGTATGCTTCCTGAAGTAGTTTGGAATATGCCGGAATTCGGTACATTTAATCTACATGCATCCCTCCTGCCCCAATACAGGGGTGCTGCCCCGATAAACCGGGCCATTATAAACGGTGAGACCGAAACCGGAATCACCACCTTTTTCCTCACACACGAAATTGACACGGGCAACATCCTTTTCCAGGAAAAAATAAGCATCCTTCCAGGTGATGATGCAGGAGCTCTTCACGACCGTTTAAAAACCTTGGGAGCCCGGTTAGTGTCGTGCACTATTGAGGCCATCAGAACCGATAATTATACGCTTCAGGGGCAGGGCAATTTGCTTGAGGATGGCTCCGAACTAAAAAAGGCTCCAAAGATATTCAAAGATGATTGTGCTATCGATTGGAAAAAAACGGGTAAACAGATTCATAACCTGGTGAGAGGACTCTCGCCGGTCCCTGGTGCCTTTACTGTCCTGAATTCACCCCGGGGAGAGAGTTTTATCGTTAAAATTTTCCGTACAGCTTTCGAACCGGAGACCCTGGTGGCAAATGCAGGATGTGTTCTGACCAATGGCAAAACATACCTTAAGGTAAAGGTGGCTGATGGAGTTTTGAACCTGCTGGAACTACAAATTGAAGGGAAAAAGAGGCTTAAAACGGATGAATTTCTGCGTGGTTTTACTGTCGATGAGAAATGGTATTTGACATAAAACAACGCTTCACCCTCTTAAAATACGCCTAAAACTAGCCACTATCAAGGAAAGTTTTCAACAAACTGCCAGTTTTATTAACATTTTAGGGGGTATTTTCAAGCAAACCCTTGATTTCAGCAGAATATCGACTATATTTGTGATACGTTAATTAACCATTACTAATTTAAACCTCACAAAAATGAACAAGGCAGAATTAATTGAAGCCATGGCTGCAGAAGCCGGTATGACCAAAGCCGATGCTAAAAGGGCATTGGATTCTTTCCTCGCTGCAACCCACAAAGCACTGAAAAAAGGTGACAGGGTAGCGCTTGTTGGTTTTGGATCCTTCTCAGTTGCTAAGCGTGCTGCCCGCAAAGGCCGCAATCCACAGACTGGTAAAGAAATTAAGATTGGTGCCAAGAAGGTTGTTAAATTCAAAGCCGGCACCGAACTTTCAAAGGCTGTAAAATAACCAGGCTTTGATCATAAACGAAAAAGCTCCGGAATAACCGGGGCTTTTTCGTTTCAGAGAGTTCCGTTCTTCACTTTGAACCTGTATGGCAATAATGCATCTTCCCTGGCATAGTCAACCCCTATCCTCGGTCCGGATTCAATCCGGTCTTCAGGAACCAAAATACCCCGGTCTTCAATCCAGATAGCATCCTCTAACGGATGCAACTCATGGTTGCTGCAAAGTAATAATCCTGAATGGCGGTAGTGAATTCCGAGGAGTCTGGACACATTTCCCGGACCGGTTCCCTGTTTTTCGCTTATTATTGCTTTATTTGCCCTCAGTGCCATTGCTTCTATCCCGTCGACCGGCTTTATTGAGCGGATAAGAATGGCATGCGGAATGCCTTCAGGTGAAGTCACAACGTTAAACAATGAATGAATACCATAGCAGAGGTACACATAGGCTGTTCCTCCAACCCGGTACATGATCCCAGTGCGCGCCGTTCTTCGTCCGCCATACGCATGCGATGCCCTGTCAGTTTCACCTGCGTAGGCTTCGGTTTCGGTAATAATGCCGGATGTCAGTATTCCTTCAAATGATGTGCACAATGTTTTGCCCAGCAGCTTTTTACCAACGGATATTACGTTATTGTCGGAATAGAATTTTTCGGATAGTATCATTGTTTGCCTGACAATTTCTTTTGTTAAGAAGATGAAGTGGTGACAAGGAGACCGGGAGACAGGGGGGATAAGGGGATTGTTGATTTCGGATTTCGGATTTCGGATTTCGGGTCTTAGATTGTGGATGTTTCAAGGTCAGTAGGTTGAAGATTTAAAAGGTCAGATAGTTACATGTATTCAGAAAGTCAGATAGTTACATGTATTCAGCTCTCCAATACTTTTTTTTATTTTCAACTTTCATTTTTCAATTTTGCATTTTGACATTTACAACTTGCATTTTGCATTTTTGCTTCTGATATAACGCTGGTTTTCTCAAGTCATATCAACATAAAATAACCATCTTTAGCCACAACCTGGTCATTGTCGGCCATCCACCTGACTACCTGTACCACTTTTTCTTCACGGTATTTCGACAATACTTTTACAAGGTTGCCGATATTCATCGGAGATCCGACAAGCAGGTCAAGAATCTGCAGGCTGATTTCGGTAAATTCTTCATCCGTCAAACCCGATCTTTTACGTTCGAGGCAAATATCGCAAACGCCGCAGTTCCTGCCTGTCTTATCTCCGAAATATTCCAGCAGGCTGATATTACGACACTTATCGGTTGAAGTAACGTATTGTATAATGAGTTCAAGCTTTGCTGCAGCCTCATTTTTTCGATCAAAATAATAGGTTTGCGAAAGTCCAAGATCCTCCGGGGCAAGCCTTTCACAAATAAAGCTAAGTTGGGGAATTTTTTTTTGCCGGATATATTCGATGATGCCGGCCTTCTTCAGTATATTAAGCTGATGATCCACAAATTCCCATTCAGCGCCCATGCGGCGGGCTATTTCATGCTCATGAATTTTCACAAAATCGGTAAAAAGTCCGCTGTAAGAGCGCAGCAATACTTTGATCAGACGGTCAGCTTCATGGTTTTCGACCTGGTACTTGTACAACTCGTCGCGACTGGTTAAGAAAAGCGCCTTTGATGGTTCATTGATAGCATCGGAAAGGGTGATAAAACCTTCCCTTTCGAGAATTTTCAGCACATTGAAAACCGTAACCGGCTTGAAATTATAATTGACTGAGAACTGTTCCAGTTCAAAATCGAACGACATATCGCGTCCGCTTCCCACCGGTAACTGGAAATAATTACCCAATGCCTGATAAACCTGGCGTATTACATCGGGTTCAGGCCACGCCATCTCCAGGTAATGCCGGGCATCCAGGATATCACTTTCATTGTAAATAATGACCGCATACGACTTCTTTTCATCCCGCCCGGCCCTTCCGGCTTCCTGAAAATAGGCTTCGAGGTTTTCCGGTAAATCCAGGTGTACCACAAAACGTACGTTGGGCTTATCAATCCCCATCCCGAAGGCATTAGTAGCAACAATTACCCGGATCTTTTCACTCATCCAGTCACGTTGCCGGGCTGTCCTGATCGCAGGATCAAGTCCCGCGTGGTAAAATCCTGCCGGAATCCCGTTCCTTGAAAGGTATTCAGCCGTTTCCTTAGTCAGCCTGCGGTTTCGCACATAGACAATCCCAATGCCTTTTACACCATTGCATACACGTAACAGCTTACGATATTTATCTTCTTCCTTATTGACTACATAAGCAAGGTTGTCCCGGTTAAAACTTTTCCGGAAGACATTCTTTTTTTGAAAAAGTAATTTCTGCTGAATATCGTCAACCACCTTCAGCACGGCAGTCGCTGTTAATGCAAGCACCGGGACGGTTGGAAACAAAGGCCTGATGTCAGCTATCCGAAGATAGGGAGGTCGGAAGTCATAGCCCCATTGCGAGATACAATGTGCTTCGTCAACAGCGATCATATTCACTTTCAGGAAGGGAGCTACCTCTTTGAAAGAAGAGGTATCAATCCGTTCAGGTGAAAGATAGAGGAATTTTGCCCTTCCGTCGGCGCATTTCTCAATGGCAAGGGCAATTTCCCTGGCATGCATTCCTGAGTGGACTTCTACTGCCGGTATGCCCCTCTTTTGAAGATTTTCAACCTGGTCGTTCATCAGCGCAACCAGGGGAGTTATTACGAGGCATAGTCCGTCCATCAGGAGAGCCGGTACCTGGAAACAAATGGATTTCCCCCCGCCGGTGGGAAGCAGGGCAAGTGTATCCTTCCCCTCCAATACAGATTGGATAATTTCCATCTGTAAAGGTCTGAAGGAGTTATACCCCCAGTATTTCAGCAATATTTCAGTAGGAGTGGATGACATTGGTGCGAAGGTAAGGAAAAAGGAGTTTGGAGTTTGAAGTGCCTGGAGTTATGAGATATGAGATATGGATTATCAGTCATACTTCGCGATTAGAATTCTGACTGGTGAGGATTCACGCTTTTCAATTTTCACTATTCAATTTTCAATAATCGCCCAGCACCATTTACTGAGTACCAAGCACTAATAATACTCCCCTCTTTCCCTTACCTTTGCTCAATGATAGTTTTCCTCCTTGGTTATATGGGTAGCGGTAAAAGTACTTTCGGTCCTAAACTGGCCGATGCGCTGGACATCCCGTTTGCTGACCTGGATGATGAATTTGAGGCACGGCACAAAATCAGCATACAGGATTTTTTTTCGAAATACGGAGAAAAGCTATTCCGGGATATTGAGCACAGATTACTTGCTGAAGAGGCTATATCAGCAGATAAGGTAATAGCTACCGGAGGAGGCACGCCCTGTTTTTCGGGCAACATGGAACTGATGAATAAGTCAGGAATTACTGTATACCTGAAGGTCCCTTTTGAAGTGCTGATGAGCAGGCTTACCGGATCGCACCGGAAACGCCCGATGTTAATGGCTTTTTCGGAAGATGACTTTGAACGGCAACTACTTGAACACCTGTTATTCCGGGAAACATTTTACAACCAGGCCAATATCATTATCGACGGGTTGAACCCCGATCCCCGGGAAGTTGCAAGACTGATCAGGCAGACTGCCTTCAAATTATCGATGCCTGAGTAAGACCACGTTTTCAACATGATGGGTATGAGGGAACATATCCACCGGTTGAACAGCAATCACCTGGTATTGTTCATTAAGCAAAGCGATATCACGCGCCTGGGTGGCAGGATTGCAAC
>JANXXZ010000575.1 GCA_025350385.1 Bacteroidales bacterium | reverse complement strand
ATAACGCAATAATCTCACAATCAGTCATTTTCGGCTTGTTGGGATAGAAAATCAGATTACCTGTGTCGTAAATTCGATCTTTGAAAACAGATTTTGTCAGTACAAGGAATTTGTCGAAATTTGAACGTAAGTTATGCATAGAAGATGTCTTTTTGTGGTAAAAACTACATCTAATATACTGTATTACAGTACTATGCATAACTTACCTTGTTTTTATTTATTAACTTTCTTGTTAACAATTTCAACCGCACAACACGTTGATACACATTCTTTTTATTGTTTCCTGGTCTTAAGTTTTATTTTTATTGTCATAGATAAATATAGGAATTATCAAGCCCTTTTGCCGGCGTTAATATTTTTCAAGCTAATCAACTCGTTCCCGGACTTTGTGATGTTGATTTTGCTAAGGGCCCGGTGCGGCTGGAAAACCATCATTGATTAGTCCAGGTTATCTGGCATTTTTTATTTTAAAAACGATAGTTGTCTCTTTTACAATACTAATGTGGGTCACAGCCGGTACTAATGCAACCCCCCAGTTCAATTTTGCCTTTAATAGCTTTTTTCAGGGTTTTATGTGTCGGATCACCATAGGTAATTGGTTTTACTTTATCGTTATTTCTACAAATTGGGCATTTATCATTATGCTGAGAGAGGTCGAATCTGCACCATATCCTGTAATCTATTAAAAGTGACTGTTCTGAGATCTTGCCAACATAAATATTAGTTATTGTGGTATCCTGGTTATTACCATATCTGATAGTTAAATCATATAATCCTACTGGTATTTGATTAAAATCGAAATTCCCGAGAGAATCACTTGGAGATATTATGAAGTTTGAATTCAAGAAAGTAAATTGATTATTCAGTGCGATGGATATGAACTCAAATCTCCCGTTTTCTCCTTCAAAATTAATATGTCCATGGATTTCCCCAACCTGACCATAGCAAGTCAATTCTATGATTAATCCTAATAGTGTATAGATAATTTTTCTCATAAGTATTGTACCTTACCTTCTAATGACCTCAACCGAAAAGCGACCCCAGAGGTTAGGATGTATGATTATTGTGAATTAACTCAGTTTTGAAGCAAAGCCTGAAGATATTCAAAATAGGTAAATACTATGTAAATATAGGTCAATTATTCTTGTTTGAATGCCGGAATTGCTTTTTTCAATTCCAAAAACTATTGCATCTGCCTGGCTGGGTTTATCAACATTGAAACTGGGATTATATCAATAAATACTTTAGATTCGGAAAAGCCCTCATTTATGGCTCTTTTCATTAACTGTGTACATAAGAACCGATGGTAATCGAAGTGCATGTTTTTGGGGTGTGCTGTGGTTCGTAAACCCACCTTGATTTGCTCCCGTCTGCAACTACCCGGGTTGTTTTCCCCAGGGATAATGATTTCTGTTTACACAAAACGATCCTTCCGTTTCAGTTGAAAAATTGACACGAAAGATGAGTTGCTCCTGGTCGCCACAATATGGTTCGATAAATATAATCGTATATTCCTTAGGCTCAATCCCATTAATTTCTATTTCGAGATCATAGAGACAATCACAATTACAGAGTGGTGTTTTTTCTGATTCCGATATAATTATTGTATCCTGAGCTGCCGACACACTACAGCTAATACTATCCGGGCAACAGTTAAACCCGGAATTCAAATGATTAATTATCAGCTTATTAGTTGATGAATTATAAAAATATTCAGCGCATGATAAGCTATCAGGTGTAATAATTGAATCAGCGACTGATTTTTTTCCTTTGCAACCTGAGTTCTTAATCAGGGTTCCTGACAGGACGGGTTGCTTTATATTCTCTTTTTCATTTTCACACCCGTACACTAAAAATGCCACAACTACGGTTACCAGAATTGAACAGAGAATCGTTTTCATAACTTATTTTTTTAGAATATTATCATGTTACTATGTTAATAATCATATAATTAGAAATGAATACTTAATTTATTGGTAACCTGTATTATCCTAAATTCCAATAATAAACACTGAGGATAAAACACCTGGTTCAGTTGAATGTACTCCTCCTTATGAACTCCTGTTTGTGTATTACAACATATAAATTCATTTTAAATATATACAATTAATTCTCTGTTTTTATTCCTGGAAAGAACTTTTCAGAAGGTTCAGGAACCGGTGAATTGTCCTGTTAGCATTCACATCATGGTTGAGTGTGGCCGAGGTAATGGATTGCGGGCTTTTTACCTGTCCTTTAACACGATAGTTTATTCGGGAATGAATGCATTGCTTACCACTGAAACCCTTATGAATGCAATACTTTGATAGAGGCTGGCTTTTATTTCTGTCCCGACAACATTTGTCTTGATATGATTACTTTGCCTCTCTATAAGTCAAGTCTAGTAAATATATTAGTCATGGTATAGAATCAACTTCTAATCAAGAGAAGTAAAAAAACAAAGTAAGAAAAGTGAAATTTATCTATTGTAAAGAACCCTTAAAGCTCTCATTATGGAGCATGGTATGCACGACTGGTGTGTTTCGTCAGGAAAAACATGGGTTTCAACCGTTAGTTGAGAATAATGCCTGGACTGCAACAGAAGAGCCATTTTTTTCATATTGGATACCATAAGGGAATCTTCGGATCCGCCACTGCTCATGAAAAGCTTAGCATTCAGATCTTTATGAGAAGAGGCATACTCTTTCTCATAATTGAACAGAATGCCTTTATCATGACCGATGGAAGGACTTCCGGCATAGTAAATATTAAACAATCCCGGTTGTTTGAATAAAACGTACAGAGAAAACAATCCGCCATAAGAGTAACCTCCTATACCTCTGTTTGCCGAAGAAACACGGTAGTTAGACTCAACAAACGGGAAAACTTCTTTAACAATAAAATCCAGGAAGATTTCAGCTCCGCCGGTCCTAACTTCATAATGCCTGCCTGTGATGCCTGATAACTTTTTTGCCCAGCCCGAGTCAACAGCAGGTACGTTTGTAGGAGTAAGATCTCTTGTCCTCCAGGCAGCCCAATCACCCATGTCCTTTATTTTGTATCCTATCCCGATTACTACAATTTCCGGTTCTGCATTGACCGGCACTTCGAAAAGGCTTACCATATTAGCTACCATCGGAAATGTGCGATTGGCATCAGTAATGTACCATGCCTGGTAAATCTTTTGAGGATTAGTATAGTAGCTTACCGGAAGCTTAATGTAAAGGCACATTTCCTGGTTCAGGATTGTTGAATTCAAAGTCCTCAATTCAGTGTTAGGAATTGATGCCATAGGAAAGCCTTCAGCATTAAGTTGA
This sequence comes from Bacteroidales bacterium, assembly GCA_025350385.1. Lineage (GTDB taxonomy): Bacteria > Bacteroidota > Bacteroidia > Bacteroidales > UBA4417 > UBA4417. The sequence continues at coordinate 1,947 of JANXXZ010000575.1, read as the reverse complement.
ATTTTGTCCTGTGAAAACACACCTGACAGAACTGCCAGCAATAATGACATCAGAAGAAAGAACTGTTTTCCAGAGAGGAGAATTGAATGGGTTTTCATCGACGTAAATTTTAAATTAAAGACTTTAATTACATTTATTCAGGCGGTAAAAACTGATACAAAAATTAATACAATTTAAGGTAATAACAAGGATTTCTGATTACAAAATTTACAATTATTTAATGTACGGTGTTGACCAGACGACCGGCAGCATGCCGCCATTAAGCCTGGATTTCCCAGATTTTCAATTTTTAGTGCTAAGGCATAATCCAGGGAAATGAAACAAATGGTAAATATCAAGATAAGAACTTATTATGCTACGAATCAATCCATAGTCTTGATAGAAATGTTATCTATTCGCGTTCGGCTTACCCAATAAACGAAACAGTTAATTACCAGAGACATTTATTCTGGTGTATCTGTTATTAGTTCACGCTAAACAGCAAAACCAATTCATCATTCCGGGAATATGTTTCCTACTTTTGTAACTTCCAACAAGAACTGATAAGCCATGCAACCCAACCTGAAGTTATCCAAAAAACCGGCAACCAGCGAAAACCTGATTTTCCTGGTCAACGGAATAAAAGATATTCCTGAATCCATCCTTTCAGGAGCCGAGATCTCCTACCTGAAAAAATGCTTCGCCGAAAAGGACAAAGAACTGGCAGTGATCAACCGCTTAGGCAGTTTTGTATTTGTGTTCCGCACCGAAAAGGGTAAAACCACGGCCAAAAGACTTGAAAAATGGCGGAAAAACGGGGAAAGCCTGCTGGGAACCATACAGGAGCATAAACTCAGTTCCATCAGCATAGTGGATCCGGGCGGGCTGGAACAGGAGGCGCTGGCCCTGGCCGAAGGGTTGGTGCTGGGCAACTACCAGTTCCTCAAATACAGGAAGGACGCGGCAAAGAAGGAGTCGTCGCTTACCACGGTTGAAATTGTTTCAAAATCACTGAAAAAGGAGAAACTGGTGCAATTGTCCATCATCTGCGATGCGGTGTACCGTTGCCGCTCCCTGGTGAATGAGCCTCTTTCGGCGCTCAATGCCGAAGGGCTGGCAGCCGAATTTGAGGCACTGGCAACCGCTGCCGGCATCAAGGTGGAAGTGCTGAACAAGCTGAAGATTGAAGCGTTGAAAATGGGCGGACTGCTGGCCGTGAACCGTGGCAGCATCGATCCTCCCACTTTTACCATCATGGAATACAAGCCCGAAAAAGCCGTTAATAAAAAGCCCCTGGTGCTGGTAGGCAAGGGAGTGGTTTACGATACCGGCGGCCTCAGCCTGAAGCCTACTTCGAGCATGGACACCATGAAATGCGATATGGCCGGTTCAGCCGCCGCAGCCGGGGCTGTTTATGCCATTGCAAAAGCCGGGCTGCCGGTGCATGTCATTGCCCTGTTGCCTGCCACCGATAACCGCCCCGACGGGAACGCCTATGTTCCGGGTGATATTATAACCATGATGGACGGAACCATGGTGGAAGTGCTGAATACCGATGCCGAAGGACGCCTGCTGCTGGCCGATGCCCTCTCCTACGCAAAGAAATATGATCCCATGCTGGTAATCGACCTTGCTACGCTTACGGGTGCCGCTTCAGCTGCTATCGGCAAATACGGGATCGTTGCCATGCACTCAAAAGCCCGCAAACACATGGAAATGCTGGAAGAAGCCGGCCACAATGTGCATGAGCGGATTGCCGAGTTTCCTTTCTGGGATGAATATGCAGAACTGCTAAAGACTGAAAATGCCGACCTGAAAAATATCGGCGGGCCGGTTGCGGGAGCTATTACTGCCGGTAAATTCCTGGAGCATTTTACGGATTACCCATGGATTCACCTGGATATTGCCGGGCCGGCTTTCCTGGATAAAAAAGATGGGTACCGGACAGCGGGTGGCACGGCGGTCGGG
>JANXXZ010000559.1 GCA_025350385.1 Bacteroidales bacterium | reverse complement strand
TAACAATTGGTTTTTAGAGGTGCCCTAAAATGGGATTTACATGGTAGCATCAACAGATATTGAATTTTTTGAAACGGAGTTTGGTAAACGCCCTAAAGATTGGCTTACAAAACCAATTTCTGCAATAGTTTCGGACTTTAGAGGTGGAGCACCTTTAGCACCTTCTGATTTTAAGGAATTTGGTTTTTTAGTATTACCTAAAGGAGGAGTATTGCGAGGTGGTAATTTATTAGTTGAAAAGGATAAACAGCAATATTGCAGTTTAGCATACGCAGAAAGGCACAAGTCGAATATAGTTGACAAAGAATATACAATTGTAGTCCTCAGAGATTTAGTCCCGAGCGGGCCAAATATTGGGCTTGTAGTAAGGATAAACTCAAATGAAAAATATATTCTTGCCCAAGGTGTTTACGGATTTAAAGTTCATATTGAAAATTATTCATCAGATTTTCTTATTCATCTTTCAAATACAAATGAATATAGGAAAGTGATGCGAAATATAATGGTTGGTAGCACACAAGTCCATATTACTAACAATTCGTTTCTTAAAGTTGAAATCCCTTTACCGCCTTTAAAATCCGAACAAACCGCCATTGCCACCGCCCTCAGCGATACTGATGCCCTAATCTCCAGCCTGGAAAAACTCATTGAAAAAAAGAGAGCAACTAAGCAGGGGGCCATGCAGCAATTACTTACTCCTAAGGAAGGTTGGGAGGTAAAAAGGTTGGGAGAGGTCTTGAAGATTAGACACGGTAAAAGTCAAAGGAAAGTTGAAGATAGTAATGGGCAATTTCCTATTTTAGGGACAGGGGGTTTGATGAGTTATACCAATCATTATCTTTATGATATGCCTTCGGTACTAATTGGTAGAAAGGGAACAATTGATAAACCACAGTTTATGGATACTCCGTTCTGGACTGTTGACACCTTGTTCTACACTGAAATTAATACTGATGTTTCGCCTAAGTTTATCTACTATAGATTTTTACTTATTAATTGGTATTCACATAATGAAGCATCTGGAGTGCCAAGCCTAAACGCTAAAACAATTGAAAATATTGAAATTTCAATTCCTTCTTTCTTTGAACAAACCCGCATTGCCTCCATACTTTCTGATATGGATAAAGAGATCGAATCTTTGGAGCAAAAGCTCTCAAAATACAAGATGATAAAACTAGGTATGATGCAGGAATTGCTAACCGGTAAAATAAGATTAATATGAACGAACTAAAAGGAAGCAAAAGATGTATGCTTGAGCTAATCAGCTCAACTAATTACATTTCAAAAATGAATTTGATTCTGGAACCCACCGGGGGTACAATCGGACCGACTGATACGTTTATGCCAAAAGGCCTTCATGATCATACTGAGGCAGAATTAAAGGATTTTCTTGTAGGCCCTTTTAGTTCAGACCTTGGTACTGAAATTCGCAAATGGTGGTTGGCTATAAGTACCCAAAATACTAGAACGCCCAATTGGGATTTGGTATCCACCTGCACCATCAATAACCAAAAAGGAGTCCTTTTAGTTGAAGCCAAAGCTCATTATGATGAATTGAAATATGAGAGTAAGGGGAAACAACTTAAAAAAGATGCGTCACAGGATTCTATAGCAAATCACGATAGAATCGGTTTGGCAATAGATGGGGCAAATGCTGGAATTGAGACAGTAAAAAGTGGGGTTTCGATTTCAAGAGACAAATGCTATCAGCTCTCTAACCGTGTTGCTCATGCATGGTGGTTGGCCAAACACGATATTCCCGTAGTTTTAATATATTTGGGTTTTCTAAATGCCGAAGATATGAATTATGGTGGGAGAAAACTATTCAAAAATCATAAAGATTGGGAAACCTGCTTTATAAACCACGCTATGAAAGTTGGTGTAGATAGTATCGTTGATGAGCCTGTGGATTGCGGGAAGAATGATTTTAAATTGATTTGTAGAAGTATTGACGGATAGGAACAGGAAATCAGAATGTCTGAAACGCAGGTAAAAGTTGACTAAATGCAAACAGACTAAACCGTGGGTGATATAAGGAATGTTAACTGGTAAAATCAGATCAGTATGGATAATACACTAATTGCAACGATAATACTTGGTGCCACTGGAATAGTAGTTACCATTGTTTATTCTTGGCAAGCTCATAAGCTGGCCCATGAGCAAATGCAAAAGCAGCTTTTTACTGAGTTTAATAAGCGTTATGATGCCCTGAAAGATTCTTTGGTTGAAATTCAGACCAAGTGCCCTACAATAGAGAAGTTAAATCTTCATGAGGATTCAGTTTTACTCAAACGCAAGGTGAATGATTTTTTTAACCTCTGTGCTGAGGAATTTTTCTGGTGGAAACATAAGAAAAGGATTGATGATTTAGTGTGGGCAAGCTGGCAAGCAGGTATGAATTACTGGTATAATAAATTACCAGCAATTAAAACTTTATGGAAAATGGAAGTTGAGTCCAGCGGAAAGAAATCCTATTATATCACGGATAAGGTTGAGTTTTTTATCGATTCAGCTACTCAAGTCAGTTGAAGAATTGCTGCCTGATCAAACAAGATTCATATGAAAAAAATAAAGGTATTCATAAGCAGTGTGCAAAATGAATTTGCCATTGAGCGACAGCTTTTATTTGAGTACCTTACCAGGGATGCCCTTTTGGGCAGGTTTTTCGAGCCATTTATTTTCGAGAATCAACCTGCTGCCGATCATAGGGTGGATACAATCTACCTGGATGAGGTGGCAAATTCGGATATTTACCTGGGGATCTTTGGTGCAAGTTATGGCTATGAGGATAAAGACGGCATTTCACCTACCGAAAGGGAATACGATCATGCTACGCATCTCCGTAAAACCAGGTTGGTTTTCCTCAGTCATCATGGCAAAGCTGAAAGGCATCCAAAAGAAATTGCCCTCATCAAAAAGGCTGAAACTGCTGTAGTCAGGAGGCAATTTTCTTCAGCTGACGATCTTAAACTTGTCGTGTATGCCGCATTGGTCCGCTACCTCGAAGAAAAAGAATTTCTCCGCACCGGACCCTTTGATGCGTCTGTTTGCAAAGAGGCCGTTTGGGATGATGTTGATAATGAGAAAATAGCGGATTTTGTCCGTCTAGCACGCACAAAGCGGGGATTTCCATTATCCCCCGAAACCTCTCCTCAAAAGATTCTGACGCATCTGAACCTGGTTCATGGGAATGACCTGACGAATGCGGCCATCCTTCTTTTTGGCAAGCAACCCCAGAAGTACTTTATTAGTTCAGAAGTCAAATGCGCCCAGTTTCACGGGAATGAGGTTCGGAAACCCATTCCTTCATACCAGGTTTACAAGGGCGATTTGTTTCTGTTAGTGAATCAGGCCGTCGATTTCGTCTTATCCCGTATTGACCTGGCTGTCGGCACAAGAGACGAAAGTATTGATGTGCCCATTGAATATGAAATTCCAAGGGCGGCTGTTACCGAAGCAATTGTTAATGCAATAGCCCATCGGGACTACACAAGCAATGGAAGTGTTGAAGTAATGTTATTCCGGAACCGGATCGAAGTCAGGAATCCCGGGCAATTGCCCCATACGCTTACGCTTGAACGATTAAAACAACCTCATAGTTCTCAACCTTTCAATCCATTAATTGCAGAGCCATTATACCTTACCGGATTTATTGAACGGCTTGGTACAGGTATTCCCGATATGATTGAACTTTGCAGGAATGTCGGTCTCAAAGAGCCTGAATTTAGCCAGGAAGATGCTTTTATGACGGTCCTTTGGCGTATGGATTCTTCTGATGAAGATGCTACCCGACAAGCTGGAGATGAAGCTACCGACCCGGCTATTAAAGAAGCTTCCCTACAAGCTTCCCTACAAGCTACCCATCTAGCTGATGATGAAGTTACCCGACAAGCTACCCGACAAGCTACCCGACAAGCTGATGAAGAAGTTGCTGAGCCAATTAAAAGAGTCGTATTGGTTTTAGTTGGTGAAATGAAACGAGTTAAAATACAGGAGTTGTTGGGGTTAAAGGATAGAGAAAATTTTGTTTTAAATTATATGACTCCGGCATTAAAGGCTGACTACATTGAAATGACCATTCCTGATTCTCCAACACACCAGGAACAACGTTATCGTCTGACTACCAAAGGAATAGAATTTAAAAAGAAAATCCGGAAATCCAAAAAGAAATAATGGATACTATCGGCCAGATTGAAAGAAAAACCCAGAACCGTGTAGTTAACTTGTTCAGGGAGCAATTGCATTACCAATACCTTGGTAATTGGGAAGATCGCCTTAATAACAGCAATATTGAAGAAGGCCTGCTTCGTAATTACCTGATCAACAAAGCTGGATACCCGGAGGAACTGGTCAACCGAGCCATTCACAAACTGCAAACCGAAGCCCGTAATTATGACCGAAGCTCATATGGCAACAATAAAGAGGTTTATGAACTGTTGCGATATGGTCATGAAGTTATCGCCAATCCCGGTGATCGTTATCAACGACTGCATTATATCAATTGGGCTGAGCCGGAGAAAAATGATTTTGCCATTGCCGAAGAAGTTACCATACAAGGCAACCGGGAAAAACGTCCGGATATTGTACTTTATATTAATGGGATTGCAATCGGATTAATAGAGTTAAAAAGGAGTACGGTTTCTATAGGCGATGGTATCCGCCAGAATCTGGTAAACCAGCAACCGGAATTCATTCAATCCTTCTTCTCAACTATTCAGCTAGTAATGGCCGGTAATGATACTGAAGGTTTGAGATATGGTACTATCGGCACACCGGAGAAGTTCTTCCTTGGCTGGAAAGAGGATATTGAGGACAATAGCCAGCTAACCCTGGATAAATATTTGGTGAAAATCTGCAACAAGCAACGCCTGCTCGAACTTATTTACGATTTCGTGTTATTCGATGGAGGTATCAAGAAGTTGCCACGTCATCACCA
>JANXXZ010000510.1 GCA_025350385.1 Bacteroidales bacterium | reverse complement strand
GGGGGATTGAATTGTTTTTCAAGTGGATAAAACAGCATTTAAAGATCTTAACATTTTGGGGGCAAAGCGAAAATGCTGTAAGGACACAGGTTTGGATAGCAATATCAACTTATGCCCTGGTTATTATTGCTAAAAAGAAATTCAAATTATCTCAATCACTCTACGAAATCCAACAATTGATAAGCCTTTCTGCATTTGAGCGAACTCCGATCAATCAACTCTTTTCAAACGAAAATAAACAAGATGTCAAAGAACAAGATTGTAATCAACTGATATTGTTCTAACTATAACGCAACGCTAGTGATATGATAGATGAAAAGAATTTATTTTACATGAACTGTTATCTTTTATTTGCTAGTAGTAAAAAGGTTATCATCGGTTTAATCAGGACAGTCAAGAAATGATAGGGAAACATTACTCCATTGCATCCATCAGTTCATCGGTTATTTCCATATTATGATAAACAGCCTGAATATCATCATCCTCTTCAAAAATATCGATAAGACGCATCACCTTTTTTGAAGATTCAAGATCAAGATTAGTATTGTCTTTAGGAACACGTTGCAATTCTGCGTTTTCAGGTTCAATTCCAAGTTCTTCTAGCTTTTTCATCATTGGACCGAAATCTTCCAATGCAGTAGTGATAGTAAAGAATCCATCTTCTAGTTGCAGGTCTTCCGCACCGGCATCTATTACGGCCATTTCGAATTCGTCCTGGTCAAGGTTTCCCTGAGGAACAGTAAATATTCCTTTCCTGTCAAATATGAAACTAAGCGATCCATTTGTGCCAAGGTTACCCCCATATTTATTGAAATAGGAGCGAATATTGGAAACTGTGCGTTGGGGATTATCAGTAGTAGCTTCAATGAAGATTGCTATCCCGCCACTGGCATAACCTTCGTAAGTGCATTCAATAAATGAATTCCCATCTTTATCGGCTCCTTTGCTAATCGCGCGTTGAATGTTATCTTTCGGCATACTTGCCCCCTTGGCGTTGGCTATCGCTAAACGAAGACGCGGATTACTGTCAGGATCAGGGCCGCTTTCCTTTACGGCAACTGTTATTTCTTTATTAATCTTGGAGAAGATCTTGGACCGTTTGGCATCAAGGGCTCCTTTTTTACGCTTAATAGTTGACCATTTATTGTGACCCGACATAAGACTGTGATTTATAAAATTTCTTTCCTGAAACTGCTTTTTGTCGGCATTCAGAGCCAACGCTACAATTATTCGAAGGCAAAGTTAATACATTGACCTGAAACAAAAAAGCTGCCTCTATTAAGAGGCAGCCCAACCAGACAATAACCACCAGATCAAGTTAATTGTCATTTCAATAAATTAATTACTATAAAATTGTTTCAAAAAATCACTGGTTTAATAGAATTCCTGGATTATAAATCCGATAAATCAGTCAAGCAAATTCCTACTGAGAAAGGATACAATTCCGGTCCTTTATTTTTCTGGAACATTGGGGTGAGAGAATAAGTTCCATAAAGGTTAATCACACCCCATCCAATCTTTACGATAGCATCAGCTTTGAAAGGTGTCATGTAAAAGTCAATGCGATCTTTATCTTTCTGGCGGCTTCCATCATCGTAAACATATTTGGCATGCGTGCCGATCCTCCATCCGCCAACTACTCCTCCTGATAAGTGAAAACTATTTACTTTTGAATAGCGATTTGACTGAACCTCAAGCATAAGGGGCAGGGTAAGATAGGTGTTTACAAGTTTGCTCTTCTCAAAACTCCTGCCAACAGTATTATCACGATTTAGCTCCAGTTGTCCGTCTCTTTTAGAAAGTCTTACATCATTGTCGAAACGGTAATTGTACCATGAAAGCCCAAGTCCGGTAACAAGTCCCAGGTGATTACTGATGAGATTGACATTTTGTTCCCAGAAATTTAGATTTACATTTATTGATTTCTGGTATTTCTGATCAAGTAGCTTGTAGTCGTTGGGATAGGAGAAATCATTGTTTGGAGTTAAATACCCATTAACTCCTAATTCAAGTCCTGCCCAATGCCCGTTAAATTTACTCTTCTTTTGGCCGTGTTTTAATTTTACATTACCTTCTTCATCAACATTTACCGTATTATTCCCGATTTTTACAGTTACTGAATCATCGGTTACTACTACTATCTTATCATTATTAATAGTTACCGCAACATTACCGTCATCATCAGTTTTGGCTACCACAGTGCTGTCATCTTTCTTTTGACCATTATCTGCTCCGTCGTCAATGATTACGGTTTTTACATTATCCATCCCGCTGAATTGTAGCTGGTATTCTCCGGTTTTACCAATTTTCTTCACCTCGTTATTATCAAAATAAGTAAGTGAACCAGCTCCTGATAAATCAACTGTCAGCTGCTTGCGAGCCATAACTGATGCTTTTCCTGCCCCAGACACCTCAGCGTCTGTATTATCAGTTACAAATTCGAGAGCTTTCAAATTACCGGCTCCGCTGACTTCAACCTTGTGGCTGTTGGCTGTTCCTGAAAAGTTTGCATTTGCAGCTCCACTTACTTCGGTTTTAACATTGTCAGCCTTTATTATAAGTGTAGCTTTTGATGCTCCTGATAATTCATTATAAAGTGCATCGGTGTTTAATTCCAGATTTGCTTTCGATGCCCCTGAAGTGTATAAGGCAAACTTCTCTGATTTCACCGGCATTTCTCCTTTTACGGTTGCTGCACCATCAGCATTTAGTCTTTCAAGTTTAACGAATGTAACGTATACATTCATCTTGCTAGCATTTCCTATTTTTTCACAGGATAATTCCAGTTCGCTATTGTTTACTTTGGTATTAATACGATCTTGCAGGTTTTCATCTGTTTCAACAGTAACTGACTGCTGTTCTCCTTGCGAGAGGAAAAGGTTTATGGCGCATCCTACGTTGATCCTGTCAAAGGATGCTACCTGCCGCTCCTGTTTAATAATATTGCCATTTCCTTTGCCTTGGGCCATTGAGTTAATTGAAGGAATGAGAAGGATTAACAGGCCGAATAAAGTGATTCTCAGGTTTTTCATAACACCGTAAGTTTTATTGTTTTTTGTGGTTT
>JANXXZ010000501.1 GCA_025350385.1 Bacteroidales bacterium | reverse complement strand
TTCTCAAACCTGGAAGCAGTTACAGCCTGGCTTATAAATCAACAAAAAGATATTCTGATTCTTTGCTCAGGCTGGAAGGACAGTCTGAGCCTCGAAGACTCGGTTTGTGCTGGTGCGTTGACAACCGGCCTTATCAATTCCGCCAGGTATGCTGTCGGAAGCGATTCAGCAAATATAGCTGTTGAACTTTGGAATAAAAGCAGGAACGATCTCCAGTCTTATTGCAGTAAGGGCTCCCACTTCCAACGCCTGGAAAAACTCGGGCTCATAGATGACCTTTCGTTTTGCTTTAAACTGAATACTTCTACTGCTGTGCCTGTTTGGAACGGGGAATATATTGTTGATCTGAACAGAATCAGGAATTAAGTATCCTTCAACTTCTGTAAATACAGGTGGCTATTCCCTTGTGGGGCTAGTCGCTAGTGGCTTGTGGCTAAAAATAATAATATTCCTAAACACAGTAGTCCAAACATATGAAACGAAGCAGGGGGAAAGATGCATATGCAGTATGGCGGATTGCTAATTTCAAGTGGTTTATCCTGGGTCGTTTCTTCCTCACTATTGCAGTACAAATGCAATCGGTTATCATTGGCTGGCAGGTATATGAGTTGACGAAAGATCCTCTTTCTCTCGGTCTTATAGGACTTGCCGAGGCAGTTCCTTTCATTTCCATGGCTTTATTTGCCGGGCATGTGGCCGATATTGTGAGCCGCAGGAAAATTATTCTGATGACCACCGGGATATATATTATGTGTGCAATGCTGCTCCTGGCGCTAAGTTTTAACATTGAGTCGATCCGGTCATTTGCAGGAGTGGTCCCATTGTATTTGATTATAGCTGTTTCAGGGGTGGCAAGGGCTTTCTTTTATCCGGCGCAGGCAGCTTATATGGCGCAGATCGTACCCCGGGAGCTGTATCCGAATTCATCCACCTGGAACAGCACTGTGTGGCATATTGCGGCTGTAACCGGCCCGGCTGTCGGCGGACTGGTGTATGGATTTGCCGGCGTCCATACGGCATATGTAACGGCGGTCTCGCTTGCTGCATTGAGCCTTTTTTTCTTTGGCAGCGCTAAACCAGTCCCTTTACCTGCCCGGGAAAAAAATGAAAGTTTTTTACAAAGCCTTTCTGGGGGTATCCGTTTCGTTTTTGGTCACCAGGTTTTGCTTGGAGCTATGGCGCTGGATATGTTCGGGGTACTTTTTGGCGGAGCCGTTGCCCTTTTACCCGTATTTGCTGCCGAGGTTCTTTTTGTCGGACCGAAAGGCCTGGGTTTACTCAGGGCAGCACCTGCTTTCGGAGCCGTGATTATGTCCATGTTCCTGGCCTATTTCCCGCCATTGAAAAAAACAGGTTATAAACTGCTCATCGGAATAACGGGTTTCGGAATCTGTATTATCATTTTTGCAATCTCCAGAAATTTCTGGCTTTCCCTGTTCATGCTTGCCATGAGCGGGATGTTTGACAATATAAGTGTCATCATTCGTGGCACAATTCTTCAGCTCTGTACTCCGGATGCCATGCGTGGCCGTGTTGCCTCGGTAAACAGTATTTTTATCGGTTCCTCTAATGAACTGGGTTCGTTTGAATCAGGACTGGCTGCGAAGCTCATAGGACTGGTTCCTTCGGTTATTTTTGGAGGAGGAATGACTTTGCTGGTTGTCATGATCACTTCGCGATTTGCACCGAAACTGAGGAAAATGGAATTGAGGAAGATCAGGTAATTGAAAATTGCAAATCGAAAATTGCAAGTTGAAAAATGCAAAATCTAGATAAGTATAAAACTGGAATCCTCTCAACTTTCTTACCCTATCAAACTGGTGACTTCTTTATCTGAGGAGTAAGACATCGGGACAAGAATCTGAAAATGAGATTGTTCTAATTATATCTTTTACCGAAATAGAAACTCAGGTAAGCAGTAAGGAATAATTGGGATGGATCGCGGTAAGCCATAACGGGGACGCCTTTTGGATAGCCATCAAATATCAGGCCTATTTCCAGGGCTTTTACACGGTCGTTCGTTGTTCCGAAATCAAAATTGAAACCCATTTTAGCATAGATGCCAGGGTATGGTTTTATCTCCTTGAAGCCGGTGAAAACAGGTGCCCTGCCAAAAATGTCATAGCTATAATCAGGTGTGGTAACCGGATAGGTTTTTGAAGGATCGAATTTTTCGGACTTGGTCGCAAAAATGATGAGATCCTGTTTATAATAGGAAATATACAGGTAAACCGGTTTGGCCAGTCCCAATGATAAACCTCCGGAGTAATCAAACCTGATCTCAACTCCTCCCCAATAGGGTTTCCGGCTCATCAGCTTCTGTTCCCCGATTCCAGCACGAATAATATACAGGTTATTTAATTTGCCGAAATAGTAATACTTTGGATTCAGGAAATTGGTATTGTAAGTTTTCTCCTGGTTGGGTGCTTTCATTTCAAGCAGGTCAAATTCCATCATCCGCCTTTTAAAGTAATTGGTATTTTTGCCAAGACGGAATCCGACTCCATAGCCAAGAGTGTGCAGTATTATCGATCCGGACATATCTTTATTAAACAAAACCCCATTGCTTACCGTATCCTGCTCATCATCTGCCTGGGCAGATAAAGTAATTGGAAAACAAAGTACCAAAAGGGTGAAGATCGTAAAAACAGAAAAAAACCGCATGGGTCAATCACTTTACCGAATACAAAGATACAACGAATAGGTTGTAAAATCAGCTGGAATTTAGCCAGAAACCTGGGAAAAAAGAAATCGAAATTACCGGCTTTCTACACGGTAATGCTTATACTCACCATAAGCAGCGCATTGTTCGGATGTTCCACAAGACGCAAGTAGTATACTGAGAATGACGATTATTGCGAGAAATGCTGCTAATTTCTTCATATTTTGAAATGATAATTCAGGTTATAACCGTGGTTGCTGTTCACAAAAATATTCACATTTCCTGATATAATAACTATAAAAGTGAATTTTTGTTGTATTTATTACTCATTTTCGTTAAAATATTCCCGAAGATGCTTTATTTTGTAATGTTTATTTCCTATTCCCATCTCCTTCATATGCAAATAAATAGCTAAGGCGAGATGCTAAAACTGGCTGAAATTTAAATAGTTATAATAATGGAACAACTTAATCCGCGGATTGAAACCTCCTGGCTCGCTGAACTGCAGGATGAATTCAGCAAAGAGTATTTTCTTAAATTGAAACAATTCCTGGTAGAAGAAAAGAAGCAGTACAAAGTATATCCCCAGGGGGCCCGCATTTTTGCGGCTTTTGATGCGACTCCTTATAACGAAGTAAAAGTTGTTTTGCTTGGGCAGGATCCCTACCACGGTGAAGGACAGGCGCATGGTTTGTGCTTTTCAGTCCCTGACGGGGTGCGACAGCCTCCTTCGCTTCTCAATATTTTCCAGGAACTCAATACTGACCTGGGAATTCCTGTTCCCAAACACGGCAACCTGGAAAAATGGGCAAAACAAGGAGTATTGCTTCTCAATGCAACACTCACTGTGCGTGCCAACCTGGCGGGTTCTCATCAACATCAGGGTTGGGAAATCTTCACCGACCAGGTTATCAGATCATTATCGGCCCGACGGGACGGCCTGGTGTTTCTACTCTGGGGTAACTATGCCCAGGCAAAAGCTGACATGATTGACACATCCAAACACATTATCCTCAAAGCAGCGCATCCTTCCCCTTTTTCTGTCTACCGGGGATTCTATGGTTGCCGGCATTTTTCAAAAACCAATGAATTACTCATTCAGATGGGTAAAAAGCCAATTGACTGGAATATCAGTTCAATTTAAAAGAATATGAAAACAGCTCTTTGGTTCGGGAAGCACAACAACAATAAGGTGAAATGTCTGCTCTGTCCTCATTACTGCCTTATCGATGAATGCAAAAGTGGTATATGCCGGGTCAGGACAAATATTGAGGGTGAGCTATATTCTGACGTCTATGGCCTGGTTTCAGCTCTTAGGGCTGACCCGGTCGAGAAAAAACCCTTGTATCATTTTTTCCCGGGACGGTTTATCCTGTCAATTGGATCAATCGGTTGTAACCTGCGATGCCGTTTCTGCCAGAATTGCGAAATTTCCCAGGTTTCGGTTCAGGATGCAGGTCATTTTGAATACTATGAGCCGGAAGCAATTGTTGATATGGCCAGGCTGGTTAAAAACAATATCGGTATTGCATACACTTACAATGAACCTACCGTCTGGTATGAATACATGGTTGATATTGCCCAACGTTCAAAGCAAGCCGGTTTGAAAAATGTAATGGTGACTAATGGGTTTATAAATCCCGAACCACTTGGACACTTGCTTGAATTTATGGATGCTTTCAGCGTCGATCTGAAAGGATTTACGGAATCATTCTATAGGATAAATACCTCATCGCATCTGGAACCCGTGAAAAATACACTGGAACAAATTCATGCGGCCGGCAAGCACCTGGAAGTGGTAAACCTGGTAATCCCCACACTGAATGATGATGAAACGGTCTTTGAAGAGATGGTCAGTTGGATTGCTGCCCAGCTGGGCAAAGAAACCGTTCTGCACCTTTCGGCCTATTTCCCAAGACATCGGGCAACTGAACCACCTACCCCGGTTAGTACGTTGCTGAGGCTGAATAAAATTGCCCGCCGGCAATTATACTTTGTGTATATAGGTAATGCTCCGGATGAAAATAATAAAACCTTATGCCCGTCATGCCATAACAGTTTGATTTTGAGGGTTGGATACCATGTAAGTATTATCGGACTTGATGCTGAAGGAAGATGCAAAAGCTGTGGGTTTCTTCTTTTTGAGAATTTTTAACAAAGCCAGTAAAAAATAATTAGTGTACTTTTGGCCGGTAGAGTGTCTTTTATTTAAGATATCATTACCTTTAAAAACTTTTTTAATTATGGTGAAATTGTTCCGATACCTGCCGTGTGCTATGATCACCGGCTTAGCATTGCTAAGCTCTTTGTTCGTGCAGGCCCAGCAGTTATCAAATGAACCGGCCGGTGGAATGGAAGAAAGCATTAAAGAAGATGCTTCATTGCTTTCACGCGAAGGTTCCAGGGTCCTTCCTGCCGAGTTGGATACCTATCCTCTTAATGATTATTATAAAACCTGGGATACCCTTTGTGTAAGGCGTTATTCCGATGTTCTGAATCCGCTGAATGATTCCGTTGTGCTCCGGCTAGAAACTAAAGGCAGAAACAATTTCATTTTTCCACGCGAAGGTCAGTTGCTTTCCCCTTATGGATACCGTGGCCGCCGGGTGCATGCCGGTGTCGATATAAAACTGAACCTCCGCGACAGTGTGGGCTCAGCATTTGATGGTGTCGTGCGGATGGCCCGCTGGTATTCCGGATATGGAAATTGTGTGGTAGTAAGGCACTATAATGGACTGGAAACGCTCTATGGACATCTGTCAAAAATTATTGTCAAGGTAAATCAGCCGGTAACTGCAGGCGAAATAATCGGACTAGGAGGCCATACTGGCAGGGCTACCTGCAACCATCTTCATTTTGAGACCAGGTTCCAGGGAGTAGCATTCAATCCAAAACAATTAATTGATTTTGATAATTATAAGCTGAAGAGCGATAGCCTGATCATTACCAACAGGACTTTTGGCCGGTCGCGTGATTATCTCCCCGGGAATTCCGAACTGATAGCCTCCACCGACAAAAAGTCCAATTATAAAACCCGTTCCCCGAAGAAATTTTCAGGTTCAATGCGGTATCATACTATCAAAAAAGGTGATACCCTTTACGCCCTGTCACGCAAATACGACATTCCGGTTAAGCAAATCTGTGCTTTGAATCATATCAAACCCACAAAAACACTTAAGTTGGGTACCAAAGTAAGGGTTAAATAACCATTTCAATCCGGGTTTCCTTTTCAATCCTCTTTCTTTCACTTTGTTTCCGACTACCGGATTATTACTACTTTTAGTGCCGGAAATCTATCCCTATGCTCCTGATTAAACCTCTCCGTCATTTTTCCGGGTTTTGCCTTCTGATTATTTTGGCAATGACGGGTATGTCGAGTTGTAAATCGTTGAGTAACATAGCAACTGCAGATCTCAGCCGTTTTTATAACGAAAAAAGTACTCCTTCTGCATTCAGGTGTTCCGTAATTAATCGTAACGACAGTATTTCTTCTTCAGTTACCGAATTTCCGTTTAGCAGGCTTTCTTTAGTAAAATCTTCAAAGTCTGGCAGCAAATCAAGATGGTTCAGACTGACCTACCGACTGTATCATTCAATAAAGGATGCAGGAATAGCGGACAGCGCTTCCTATGTTTTCCTGGATACTACAAGTCAGCAAACGCTGCTCTTTACTCATAAGCGTGACTTCAGGGCATCATCCGGCAGTAATTATATTCTACAGGTTGACATGGTTGACCTGAATACCGGTATTGACTTCATGTTGCTTCAGTATTTATTCAAAGAATCCCCGGTAGCTTCGTCATGGTTTAGTTTTGAAAGCGCTTTGCATGGCCCGCTTTTCGGGAATTACCTTTCAGAGAATGAAAAGATCAGGTTTGTGACATCCAATACATCCTTAAAGACCGTTACCGTAAAATCATTCTTCCGGAATTTCCCGGCAGCGGCTCCGCCTTTTGTGGAAGAAGTGCGTAAACCATTTGATTATAAGGTTGATAGTTCATTTGTGCTATCGCTAACCAACGGAGTTTCTGATTATTTCAGGCTTCCCAGGCAGGGTTTCTATTTTTTTCAACCCGATTCTGGCATCAACGAGGGTATTACTCTCTACAGGCTCTATGAAGGTTATCCAAAAGTGAATACCCCGCTCCGCATGGTTGAAACTTTGCGGTATATAACTTCGGCACAGGAATTTAAACAGTTGGTTTATAGCTCGTCGGCCAAGGTTTCGGTGGATAGTTTCTGGGTTGCCATGGCAGGAGGGCCTGATCGGGCGGTAGAACTCATCCGGAATTATTATGGACGGGTGGAAGAAGCAAATCGATTGTTCTCTTCATTCTGCGAAGGTTGGAAAACTGACAGGGGTATTATTTATATCGCTTTTGGTCAGCCCAACATAGTTTACCGTTCTGATGACCAGGAGCTATGGATATACGGTGAAGCAAATAATTACCGTTCGATGCGGTTTAATTTTTACAAAGTTCAGAATCCATATACATCAAATGACTACATCCTTCAAAGGCAACCTACGTATAAGGATTTCTGGTATAATTCAATTCTGAAATGGAGAAGGTGATGTTGGGACAAGGGGACAAGGAAACAAGGAGATAAGGGGACAAGGGACAAGGGGAGAGTGGGAAACGAATAACCAATAACAAATAACCAATAACGAATAACGAATAACGAATAACGAATAACGAATAACGAATAACGAATAACGAATAACGAATAACGAATAACGAATAACGA
>JANXXZ010000342.1 GCA_025350385.1 Bacteroidales bacterium | reverse complement strand
GCGTTCCCGCCATCGGTCAGAATCGTTCCGCCTAAAATTGCGCTGTTGTCGGTTATTGATGTTACTGTTGGTGAAGAAAGGGACGGGGTCGTACCTGTCGGAGCAGCTGTTGTAACCGGAACCATCACAGGAGTAGCCTGTAAAACCGTATAGGCTTCAGCAACAAAATATACATTGTAGGTAGTGGAGGCAATAAGCCCGCTGACATCGAGAATAGATTCTGCATAAGCAACACAGGCAATTGAACCTGCAAGGTTAGTAGCTACGGGAGTACCTGTGGCATCCTGCCCGTTCTTTACCTGAAGGGAGGTTGGAGCCGCGGCGCCGGAAGGAAGAACAACAAAATAGGCATTCCCTGCCACATTTATTTCAGCTTTGGCAATAAAACCTGTCGGCGAGGGATTCTCAGCTTTAGGCCAGCCGGAAATCCATAAAGGAGTGGAAGGTGTGATATCAGCAAGATAACGGGGAGTAATTTGCATATCATTCCCAAATCGTCCGACCAGGGCAACCATATCCCGCGCTGTAGTCGGCATTGGCGTATTAATGTAATCAGCCTCTCCCATAAGGGTGCGGAAAAAATTTGCTCCTCCTGCTCCATCTGTAATAGGATAGGTGATGCCACTGGTGCCGTAATTATAGTTTGTGGCTGGGCTGGTAAATGAAACGAAAGGCACCGATATGAGTTTTGACTCGTCGGCAGTGGTAATCGTAGCAAGGGTTCTGGGGAGAGGGGTAACCACATTACCGGTAGATGTAGGAGTTCCCGGATCGGCGCCTGCCAGCGGAATTAATTCCAGAAGGTTATTAAAAGGACTTAAGGTTCCCGTAAAGCCGGTTACACCATCACCAAGATTATAGTCGGTAGTAACGTTGACAGCTACATCAAAGGTAACAATTGCACCGGTTGCATCCTGCAGCCAGATCTGATTTGAATTCTGATCAGGTCGCTGATGCGTAACAATGGCTTCGGATGTTAACCTGTAAACGGTACCATCAGTTAATCCTGCCCGCAAAGCGGCAATTGTAGAAACATTAATGGGAACGACACTATTGCCGCTCACCGCAACATTCTGGGTTACTGCATTTAAGCTGGTATGGGTAATATTCCCGGAGTAGGCCTGGACCAGGGTAGGCTTAAAGCGAACAAATATAGTTGTGGGCGCTACAACGCCGCCTGTCTGGGTTAAGGTAAGGGTTGAAGGATTCGCAACAAACCCGGCTCCTGTAGTTGTCGAAATCTCAAAACCAACAGGAGGGGTAAGGATAATATCGCTTCCAAGGTTCGTTCCCGAAACGGAGTAGTTTTTTTCGGCCGAAGTTGTACCATTGAGTTGGTTTCCGAAAGCAGTAACGGATCCGACAGTAATACCGGGAGTTAATACCGTACCGCTGCAGGTAACTGTCTGGGGGGTTGCCCCGGTAGAGGTAACATCAATTACTTCACTGTTGTAACTGCCTGGGACCAATCCGGCTTTCATGCGGACATAAACGGTTGTAGCTGTTACCGTACCACCTGAAGGGGTGAGGACAATTGGTGAAGTATATCCTGTACCAGACGACAATGAAATTTCATAATCAGCAGGCGCTGTCATACTCACGGTATTGGAAAGATTGGTCCCGGATACCTGGAAGGTTTGTTCTGTGGAAGGGCCCGCGCCAAAATAACTGAATCCTGAGAGACTTGAAGGGCTGACAACAAGAATAGGGGAAGCGGGTGAGGTTACGTCGCCTGAACAGGTCACCGTCTGAGCAGGCGCTGGCGATGAGGTAATGTTAATTAATTCACCGTTATAGGGGCCAACTCCTAAGCCAGCTTTAAGCCGGACGTAAATGGTTGTGGATGGCACATTGCCGGCAGTCGGTACTATCGTAATTGGTGTGGTATAAGAATAACTGATATTGTCGGTTGAAATCTCATAATTTTGAGGACTGGCGACACTTATAGTCATATTATTCGAAAGACCGGCGCCAGAAACGGTAAAAGTTTTAGGAACGGAAGGGCCGCTGCCGGTTACGTAAGCGAAACCGGTAAGTATGTTGGGAGTAGCGGTTATTGTAGGTACGGAACCAACAATATCAGCCCAGTTTGTGGAAACACGGATACCATCAACTTTTAAACCGGCAGATGTAGTTGCACCTCCTTGACGTAAAGCAATAGCAGCAACATTCGCAAGATCGGCAACTGTGGCATCAGTACTTGTTACCCAGCCAGTTAAAGGTTCAACAGCATTTAATGCAGGATCAATATAAATTTGAGCAACATCGTTTAAAGCTCCTGCAACCATTGTGTATTTTAAAACCAGAAGATAAGTTGTATTTAGTGAATAGCTAAAAGGCGTAAAGATAGCAGTTGCAACTGCACCTGCCCGCGAAATTCCAAATGCAACATTATTGCTAGCGTCTCTTTTTACAAATACCCTTCCCTGAAAAGTTGTACCAATCGGGGTAGGGCCAAAATGAAAAAAGTAATCCCCGGCAAGAGATGCAGAAGTTACATTTACCAGGCAAGAAGCATACACCGAACCGGATGTTTGAGCTGCAAATGTGTGATTCACATCTTCTCCGGATAAAGCTAGGGTAACCTCATTTCCAATTCCTGAAGATAAATAACCTGGATAGGTAATTGAAGCGGCAGTCACATTAATTGTAGGTAATGCTACACCCTGAACGCTCCATCCGTTCGCACTTAAAGCAGTGCCAATTGTATAGCTGAAGTCGTCAACAAATAACTGTGCCCAACCTTTCTGGTGGGGGCCAACGATTAGAACCAACGCTGTAAACAGCGCAATGAGTGTAGATTTTTTCATAAGAGTTAAGGTTTTGGGTTTTTGGGTTTTGGGTTAAAGGTTAATTATTTTCTATTGTTTTTTGATATCGGGGAAGTAAGCAGGAGCAGAATTGAGGCAACTAATATACAAAGATTTTTATGTCTCAACCTTTGTTTCATTACAATTAATAATTTTTTTATATTCGCTTACAAATAATACAGAAAAAGAACTTTTTTGTGAACAAATTAAGATTTTGATTCCAGGTACCGGGTGCCATCTGCTAATTTCAATTGTCTTATAATTAGGTACTTATAATGTTAATTGGTTGTATATAATCCTTGATCCGACACTGGTAACCAATACCCGGAACCTGGAACCCTGAACCCGGAGCCCTGATCCCTGAACCCTGAACCTGGATCACTTAACCCGGAATCCGGAGTCCGTAACCCGGAACCCGGAATTCGGCACCCGGCGCCTTTAACTATTTTAAGCTGATATTCCTTCTCTTTTCAACAATCATCTTAAACAGAACCAATCTTTTTAACCAGTTCAGGGAGTGCGGGAAGAAACAAAACTGTTGGCATTATTTTCCAGGATCGAAAGATCAGCAAGGTTAACAAAGCCGTCACCATTCAGGTCGGACGCGAGATAACCGGTAAGGGAATTACCTGCATCGTTATCGAGGGGAATCATATCACCGGCATCCACTATTCCGTCCTGGTTCACATCTCCTGTGTAAAGGGCGTATCTGCCATCGGCAGTCAATTTCAGGTTATTACCATACGCTTTTGAAGCAACATCACTGAAATCATAATTCATTGTGTAACCGGAAAATGAAACGGGAACGGCGCTTACGGTTTCAATGCTGTTCCGGTGCCGGATTGTAATGTAATAGGAACCGCTCTGGATAAAAGGCAGCAGCAGGTTAATATGACCGGAAGTACTCAGGTTCACGGGACCTGAAGAAAAAACAACGGAGGAATAATTGCCTGCCACGGAACTGTGTAATTCAACGGTTACCTGGTCGGCTGTATTACCGGGAAATTTGTCGCCCGTCGCATCCCTGGCCTTGCTCATTGTACCCCCTCCGGAATAAAGACCTTCGAGGAACACAGTGACATTAAGGGTCCTGTCGACCTGTGTGCCTGTAAATGAGCCGAAGGAAGTAAGGTTAGTGGCTGTTAACTGGTGAAGTGTCGTATTTGCCGGGTTATAAACCAACGGGGTCGCCGTCATCAGCACACAGTTTATCTGGTCTTCATTTCCTACTACGTCATCCGGAGATATATAGCTGAAAGTAGCATCACACAGATAATTTGTAATTCCGCCGGAACTGATGTTCCAATACCGGTCAATATAGCTGCCCGCTAAAGGGCTGACGGGATAGGGAGCATTCACCAGGTTTACCCCGGCCCAGTTCCCGGCTCCGAATACCCCTCCTGTAAATGAAAGCGTGACAGGCAAATATTCCGGCGTGAGGCTGTTGTTTCCGACAGGGAATGTGAAACTGCCGCCCGAAACCGGGAATTCCTTCCTTAGCTGACCCGAATTTGTTGCAACGATCATGGATGAGGCAGAAGGTGTCCCCGTAAAAATTGCGTTGGGCCCCAATGAAATGTTACCGGTTGTGAGAATCAACAAACCGGATGAAAGAGCCAACGTCCCGTATATGGAAGCGGAAGAGTTAAGTATAATATTCGCCGGATCAGAAATAATAAGGGTTGAATTAACACCGAATATAACTGAGCCACCCCCGGAGATACTTTGACCGGATGTCCCGCTAAATGAAACGGTTCCTGCAGTTGCAGGTAAAAAATTCAATACCGCCCCGGGTGCAACAAAAATATTTCCTTTAACCGAGTGCCCCGGTGAACCGGTCATATTAAAATTTAACGTACCGTTTGTGATGGTAAGATCCCGGATTGAAACAGCAGCTGTCCCGACAGGTGAAAGGGTAAGGCCCGGAGCGTCAAGCTCAAAATTCCCATACGTACGTCCTGAAAATTCCGGCGTCGAACCTGCCATAACTTTGAAGAGGCTGCCCGGTTGAAATGTCACCAGGCTATTGGGGGCGTTTGCCCCGAAAGGATTACTTCCTGCCAGGCATACATACCTGGAACCATCGGCAAACAGGACAGCATTATAGGGTGCGGCTGTTCCAAAAGCGCTTCCCGTAAAACCGGCGCTTGCGGTGAAAACGGAACTGCTGTTAAACGTAATAGCTCCGGTAGTTCCGGCAACCAGGCGATGCGCGCCTGCCGAAAAAGTCATGTTTCCGCTTATGCTTCCGGTTGCCAAGGGAGCGACCGACAGGGTAACTGCATTGGCGCCGCCAAGGTTCAATTCACAACCGGCAGCAACATCCAGGTCAGTTCCTGCAGATCCGGCAATTGTTAAGGTGACCGGTCCACCGCTTTGCAGCGTTACTTTGGTATTGCCTGCAAGAAGCAGCTTCCCGATGGTTTGCGAAGGAATCCCCGTTATCGTTTTTGAGGTACCATCCGAAAATTGGAGTATATCTGTCGCTGAAGGGCTTGTCCTTGCGGGGGTCCAGTTACCGGCGGTTGTCCAGGTTCCGTTGGTTGGCCCCGACCAGGTATAGGTAATTACAGCGGCAGTTGATGTAGTGGCAGAAGAAACGGGGGCAGTTAACGCGGTTTTGTAATTTATGGTTGAACCCGAATTTGTGTAGGGATAGATGACAAAATAATAGGCAGTGGATGGATTCAGCCCTACCCAGGTATAGGACTGGATGCCATGTAAAACATTTACCCTTCCGCTTCCGTCGCTTAATATAGTATCATTTGCCTGGGGAACGCCGTCAACCGGCGCCGTAAAAGTACCGGTTGTATTGGCGAGTACCAGGTAAGCAGTAGCAGGCTGAATTCCGTCATTATCAGCCCAGGTAAGAGTTATGGTGGAGGAAAGCTGCATAGTTGAACCAAAATTGGTAGCCTGCCCGCTTGGTTCATCAGCCAGGGTGCTGAAGCTGGATTCAGGCGATAGAGCAGCGCCAATTCCGTTTATTGCGTAAGCCGCATAAAACAGATCAGTACCGGCGGGTAAAGAGGATCGCAGATGCGAAAAAACACCCGTAGCGGTGCCACCCTCCGGTAGCTTGTTATCATTTATTGTAACCGGGGAGTTTATACTCCATACGGTACCCCTTTCGGTAATGGGACTTCCGCCATCGGAAACAATGGTTCCTCCCAATACCGCCGAATTATTGGTAATGGAAGTGGCTGCTGAAGTAGTGACCTGGGGCGCTGTTACCTGAAAAACAGTGGATTGACTCATCGGATTGTTAGTACCTGAAGCTGTACAGAACTTGGTATTGGAACCTGAACCATTATATTCAAAAACCTTAAACCAATAAGGAGTACTGGGTGTCAAACCTGTAACATCAATGCTGCTGCCATTCCCATTGTAAACGACCTGTTGCCCGGATCCTGTATACAAAGAGTTTGCAACCGGGTCTGTTCCGTCAGTCGGTGGAGTAATAGTTGAATTAGGACTGATGATAACAATCCTTTTGTTACCATTACCATTTGTCCATGAATTCGTTAATGCAGTTCCTGTAACATTATTGAAAGTAAGAAAAGATGCCTGGATCGTGGGGGCAACAACCTGAACGCCAACTATGTCGGACCAGGCAGAACCGACACGGATGCCATCGATCAAAATATTCTGGGTAGCGGAAAACTGACGAAGAGCTATGGTTGCAGGAATAATATCTGATACTGCTGCGTCAGAAAGAGGCCCGATTGTAGGAGATGATGGCTCATCTGAAGGAAGTGAGGTGTCAAAAACAAATAAACTGACCAGATCATTTGTAGTTCCTGAGATTATCTCATATTTCAACACAAGCATATAAGTAGAACCTGTGTTATAAGTTGTTGTTGCAGATGTACCCGTATTATTTCCAACACTGACTCCAAAATGATTACTGCCATCCATGAATACTTTGCCACGAAATGTAGTCCCAATTGGATTTGGACCAAGATGCAAAAAATATCCTGCGGAAGTAGTAATTACCTTAACCATGAATCCAACATAAATACTTCCGGAGGTTGGAGCAGCAAATGTTTTACTGTCATCTTCACCGTTATTGTCAAGTAATGCGGCATTCCCAATCGCTGAAGAAGAGTAACCAGGGAAGGAAAGTCCACTTGAATTTACGGTGATGGGCTGTGTTCCGCTGCCGCTGTGGGCAGTCCACCCATGGGCTGTTAACAAATCACCGGCAGCATAATCAAAATCTTCTGTCAGTAACAGCTGCGCAAAACCAACCTGTCGGATTCCCAAGAATAAGAATGCCGTCATAATAACGGCACAAAAAGTAGCTTTTTTCAATAGGATATTAATTGTTATTTATTAGTTAGCAATTAGTAATCAGGGGTTTTATTTTTCAAGTAACAAAAGTATTTCATTTATTGATAACGTTGGGAAAAAAAAGATAGCAATTAATGATTATTTAATGTGAAATAAAGGTTACTGTTCAGGTGGGTTTTTATACTTCTCCACAAAAAATTTAACCACAAAAGAATACACAAAGAAAATTAGTAACTATTCACCCTGTCAATAAAAGATTTAATTATCAGTTATACTGTATTTTAACAGTAAAGTGCACGAAGAAGGCACAAAGTGCACAAAAGTATGACATAAAAACTTAATAGCTAATAGTTGAGGCTTTGTGTTCTTTGTGATTTACCTTTGTGAACTTTGTGGTAAAATCATTTGTCAGTATATCAACGCATTAACAAAGTGAGCAGTTACATCGTAAGGGTATTTTTTGATTCTCCCGCAAATAATCAGGTATTTTAACCGAAATTTGGGTTCATCAATTAACCAGGAAAACAGTGTGAATATAGGTTTTCAGCTAAATAAATTTCCAGACATATACTTCATCTTGCTAACACAAGCCATCGCTCCCTCGCCCCAGCACTCCCTCACACCCTCGCTCCATCGCTCCCTCACCTTGTCAATCCTCTTCCACCAAATTGCCTAATTAACTAATTAACACCTTCCCATGTCACCAACCGAACTGTTTAATGATATCCGCGACTATTGCGAAGAAAATGCCAATCCTGAAGTAATTGCCAACTATACACGCTACTTTCACGACGGTTATGATGCCTACGGTCTCACGCTTGAACAACTGGAACAATCGGTTATGATGATCCTTGATGGTGGCGCCGGTTTCAAACTGGTGAAAAAGACAAGCCGTTTACTGATTAAAAGCCCGAAATACGAAGAAACAAGTTTCGCCATACTTCTTACGAAAGCGTTTGAAAAAGAGTTTACCGCCCAATCCTTCGAAGAGATTGATTTCTGGTTTGCCCATGGTATAGACAATTGGGCCCATACTGACGTCATCTGTTCGGAGTTGATCCATCCCTATTTCAGGCGCAAACTGATCACCCTTGCAAACCTGGAAAATTGGCGCACAGCCGCAAACAAATTCCAGCGCAGGGCTGTGCCTGTAAGTATGATCAAACTTCTCAAGACGACCGAAAGCTATCAGCCTCTATTCGATTTCATCAGTCCGATGATGATGGATGAAGCACGTGAAGTTCAGCAGGGATTGGGATGGTTCCTGCGCGAAGCCTGGAAAATCCGGAAACCGGAAACGGAAGCTTTCCTGCAGTTGTGGAAAAGCGAAGCGTCCCGGTTGATATTTCAATATGTCACAGAGAAAATGACATCCGAGGAGAAAAAGAAGTTTAAAAGGGAGAAGTGATCCCAGATGCAAGTTAAAAGTAAAAATGCAAAATGAAAAGGTCTAAATTGCTGTAAATCTTTCTGTTAACACTAATAGTTGGAACGATTTTGCCTTGACATAAAATTAGCTATTCTAGATATGCAATCTTTTTTTTGAAAGATAAAAACAAGACCAACTGTTATAACTCAATTACAAAATTTCATTAAACAAATGATGAAAATGGCCACAGATTCACAAATTTTATCAAAAGATTCTGAAATTCCGGAGTTTTATTAATATGCCTGGCTGACCACAAACTAATCTTGAATTTTTAGTAATGATCACACCCAAGGCAATCTTTGGCTTAATCAGCGTGAATCATCACCTCAAACTGAACCTTCCATAACGTTGAAATTAAGTTGACCTGCCACGCTTACACGCTCCCGCTTCCCCGCCCTCCCGCTTTCACGCCCTCCCACTCTCACACACATGCTCCCTCGTCCCTCGCCCCTCCTCACCATTCATAAACCGAAAAAACGCATTAAACAACAACTTAAAGCAAAAAAACATATGCCTCACCACATCGAATCTCCATCCATCATAAATGCCGCCGGAACCGGAGGAAAAATCATCGAAGAATTTTTCGGGCTGGTCAACAGCGGAAGTTCCGAAGTGAGCATAGCCCGGATGAAAAGTCCCCAGGGATGGATTGAACCCGGACAAAGACCTGAATTCAACGAATATTCCATTGTATTCAAAGGTACCCTGACAGTAAAAACGGAACATGAATTATTCCTGGTGGTAGCCGGGCATGGAATCATGATTTCAGCCGGCGAATGGGTTCAATACAGTACGCCTTTTGCCGGTGGCGCAGAATATATGGCCATTTGTCTCCCCGCTTTTTCGACCGAAACAGTCCATAGGGATAACCCCTGATTTTAAGGGTCTTCCTTAGGCATTCGATTTTTATTCTGATCTGATCAACATCCGATTGAATTGTAATGTATTGATTTTGTTGAGTCAATTATGATCATAATAATTCAGAAAACAAAAAAACGCCCAATGTAAAACTGTCAAAAGCAACTACTGGGACATTTTCAAATGTCACCGGGTTTGGATAACAAAAACAAGTAAATGCTTTAGTGAAAAAGGCAGGATTGGTTCAGGAATCCCCGCTTACTTCCTTGATTTACGGAAACTTGAAAGAAATCCGTTAAGCAATCCGGCAAAAATGCCTGGCATACGGGCTGTAAGCTGCTTCTTTAAAAGTCCAAACACATATCCTGACAAGGAAACGAAAGTCATTTTATTCTTTATCTCTTTGTAATGCAGCTTAATTGCATATTCGCGCAGTGCAATTTCTTTTTGCACTTTTAGTTTTTCAAGGTAGATGTCTTCAAGAGACCGGATTTTATGCTTCATCATCATCGGCTTCGTTGGCAGGAAACAATATCTCATTCAAACTTTGCACCACTGAATTGATAAACAGTCTTTTGCGTAATTTCCAAAAGATGAGTGTCAATATCATGAAGATGCCGGACAGGATCAGGAAACCCGATTCCAGGCTATGCAGCATATGGCCTAAAAAAATAGCTGCCGCAAGGAAAATGAACAATACAAAAAGGCTCGCACTGATGAGAACCAGCGTGCTTGAAATAATCAGCGATACAACTTTCGAAAGCCGCTCCAGTAAATTTAGTTTGAACAGATCAATACTGGCGTCAATGTACTTCCTCGAAGCATCAATCACTTCAGAAACGTTGTCGGCGATATGTGTTTTTTCCATGAGGTTTCGTTGGAGATTGGCTAATTTTTCTGCGACATATCAGCTTCAGTGGCTTCTGCTTCCTGCACGGCTTCTTCGAATTCTGACATTTTGCCTTTCACCTTATCCAGTTTGGTGGCTACAAATTCCTTTAGGTCGTCAAGCTTTTCGGAAAGGGTTTCCTTTACCGTGTTTCCGGTTTCTGATGCCTTGTCGGCTATCTTTTTCCGGGTAACCTTCCCTTTGTCGGGGGCAAACAGAATTCCGGCGATAGCGCCTACTGCAGCTCCGATTATGAAGCCGGCGAGTACTTTTCCTGATGAATCTTTCATAGCTGTAATTTTTAAAAGTTATTACCATTTTAATCAAGAGAAATGATTTGATCTTGAGTAGTAACAGTATAACAAATTCTGATCAAAAAGTTTTCGGAAAATCATTCTTTTATTGAGTAAAGTTACGGTTTTTTTGCAGGTTACGCTATATTTACCGCGCTTTAAGTAAAATATTGTTTCTCTGCCGCCAAGCGAGCGGGGGAGCGAGGGAGTGTTGGAGTGAGGGAGCAGGAGAGTAAATCACAAATAACTGATAACTGATAACAGAAGACCCAAAATTGGCAATGAACGAAATTTCAGGCAACGAACTTACTTTATTTTCACCTTTCAGGGTAACCTCCGCCGATACGGATATGAAGGCAAGACTTAGGCTGAGTGCCATGGTTAATATGCTCATACAATCTGCAATACAATCAGCTGACATGCTTGGATTCGGATTCGGAGGATTACGCAGGGAGAAACTTTTCTGGGTGTTGAGCCGGATGACTATCGAGATCAACCGGACGCTTAACTGGAACCAGGAAGTCGTAGTAGAAACCTGGCCTAAAGATATTGATGGCTTGCTTTATCTCAGGGACTACATCATTCGTGATAAAAGTAAAAATACAGTTGCAAAAGCCACCTCAGGCTGGCTTGCAATTGACCTGGAATCGAAGCGTCCGAGGAATTTAGCAGGAACAAATGCCATGATACTGGATTTTCATAAAGACAAACATGCCATTGAAACTGCACCCGAAAAACTCCCTGCTCCAGCCGGGGGAGATTTTTTCGAAATCAGTTCCACCTATTTTGACCTTGACCTCAACGGGCATGTCACCTCCACACGCTATATTGACTGGATGATTGACGGCCTGCCGCTGGATTTCCTCCTTCATCATTACCCGAAACGTATTTCCATCAATTACATGAAGGAAACCATGCCTGCCGAGCGGATACAAATCAAACGTTTTCAGCAGGCTGATGACCAATTCCTGTTTGAAGGAATAAACCTGAATAAAGGAACAACAGCATTCAGGGGTAAAGTGGATTTTTAACAAGATTATATGATAATTAGGATGAAAACTTAGTCATTTTTCATTTTATGTTCCATGTTATTAATTAAGGGAATGATAATGAATAATATATAACACTTAATGAAAAATGAAAAACAGGAATATGAAAACGTGGATACTTAAGCTAGTAAGGTGTTGTTAAAATTTTCAGAACAAGCGATTAATAGAAACGAAGGTCAGGTTAAACCAGAAAATCTTACCTTCGTAATGCTCCACTTTGAGTTAA
This sequence comes from Bacteroidales bacterium, assembly GCA_025350385.1. GTDB lineage: Bacteria > Bacteroidota > Bacteroidia > Bacteroidales > UBA4417 > UBA4417. The sequence goes on along the minus strand of JANXXZ010000342.1, from coordinate 80 downwards.
AATTAAAACAGGACAAAGCATGAATATTGAGTCTTTTTTCAAAATGACCTATGGAATTTACATCGTAAGTTCCAGATCGG
>JANXXZ010000321.1 GCA_025350385.1 Bacteroidales bacterium | reverse complement strand
TTTACCGACTGGGCCTATGTTGATTATACCTATATAAACGACGTGGGTACCGGTGGCACTTTACGGGCTGTAAAAACATTCGCTTCTGCTGGTTATCTCAACTTCTATGTGGAAGGAACCGCTGACTTTGCATTTGCGGTCATTGACCTGTATCTTGATACGGATAATAACCCCGAAACCGGCCTGAAAAGCTGGATGTACCCTGCCGGTTCAGGTGCTGACTTCCTGCTGGAAGGTTCAGTGCCAGGAGCATCGGGTGATGTATATGCCCATGTTGGTCCAGGAAACGACTGGAACTGGAATTCCATTTTCCCTTTTTCTGAAGCCGTTCAATTCTCTTCTTTTAAAAATGTGGATGGGAAACAGGTCATTGAGTTTGCGGTCAAAAGAAGCGTATTGGGAACCATGAGTGGAGCGGTAAATTTCGCAATTGTTGAAAGCGACGGAGGGTGGACCGAAATAGGCGCTATTCCGGTAGATCAGACGCCTACTTCAAAATTTGCTCTGATGCCTCTGTAACAAGGTAGACGATGAATAAACACTTTACTGTTATCGAATAGTATGATTTGCAATTTTAGACTTGAAATCTGGTTTGGTTGTTAAATCCAAGGGTATGTCCGTTACTGGGCATACCCTTTCAATTCCCAAGTTAAAAGAAAGTCATAAAAATATTTAATCAGGTAATTTGTAGTAAGGAGGCAGTGATGAGGTATGTAAAAAAAATGTTGATTGGCTTTTTACTTGCGGGAGCAGTTATCAGTGCCCTTCACTCATTTGCGGTAAACATAACTGACAGCATTTCAAAAACCATCCGTGTTGAATATCTGGAAGCGGGCGGGCCGAAGACGCAAGCAACCGAAATCCCTTTATTGAAAACGACAGTAACGGACAAGGCAAGGATCTGCCTTTACCGGAATGAACTTTTCCAGGTTGTTATACATGAAATTGACCGGGGATATTTTACTGAAATTAACGGGGAACTCGAAAACCTTGGCAAAGGTGGTGAATGTCTGACCCTTCGGATAAGTATACCCAAAAGCGGAGATGGCTGGAAGTGGTATCGCGGACTGGAAAGATCGGAGATCATGAAACCAGATTCTGTTTATTATGATACAATTCCTGTTTCAACTGTTTTGCCCCCTGACGGGGCATTTAACGGTTCAACCCTGGCTGACGGAGGATATGGTGATCCGGTAGGACAGGGAACTATGTCATTTTATCCGTTATGCGCCGTAAATATTGATAATAAAGGTGAAGGCCTGGGTATTGACTTGTCGCTTCCGATGGTTTACCGCCTTGGAGCTGAAGTGAACAAGGGCTTGATTGCTGAATTTGATATAGCTACAAGCCCATTAACTGAGAAATTCCCAAACCGTGCCTTTTTCAGGCTGAGTCACTTCAGCTTCAATACAAGCTGGGGAATGCGGGCAGCGCTGAAACAGTATTATACCATTTACCCTGAAGCATTCAAAAAGAGAGTCACCAATGAAGGGATCTGGCTTCCATTTACGGCGCTCCGGTCAATACCTGACTGGGCTGATTTCGGATTCGCCTTTCATGAAACCTCCTGGAATAATTCCGATCAAAAAGAAGGGAAGAAACTACCCAACATAATTTCGGATAAAGAAACCGGGGTACTGAGTTTTCAATATACTGAGCCCTGGGATATCCAGTTGCCGATTCTCAGCAAGATAATTGACTACGACACGCTCGTTTCGGATAAGATGATCCCCGGAGAACACAGGCAGTACCTGAAAAGCAGTGCAACCGAAGATAAAAACGGGCATTGGCAGGCAAGACGACTCGAAACTCCATGGTTCAAATCGGGTTGGGCAGTGAGCATAACAACCAACTGTGATCCCGATCTTGCGGGCTATAACCGTTACCAATATGTGGCTCAGGATGAAATCAGGCCTGCTCAGAAAATGAATGTGGACGGAATTTATTTCGATTCGATGGAATGGAACTGGCATCATGACCTGAATTACCGATCCGAACATTTTAAATTTACCGATTATCCGCTCACATTCTCAAAAAAGGTGGCCCGGTCGGCGATCTGGAACTTTACTTCGGAATATAAGTTTATGAAGAAAATTTCGGACGAGATGCATTCGCAGGGCAAACTGGCCATGGGAAACGGCCATGGATGGAATCCATTTGCAGCAGCAAACCTGGACCTCTTCGGGGCTGAACTTAGCTGGTATTCCTCCGGCGATCACAACACCGAGGCCTTAGATTTTAAAAGAGCTATTTCATTCCAGAAACCAATAGTTTTTCTGCTGAACGAAGGACTCAACGATGACGCATTCACTAAAGCTCCTTATAAAGGGTACGAGATCTATTTTGAGAAATTGATGGCTTATGGCTTCTTCCCTTCCTTTTTCAGTACCGATGCTTCCAATGATCCCTACTGGCAGGACCACAAAAAGATTGAGAACGGCCGCCCGTTCTTTAAAAAATACATACCGATCATAAAACAGATTGCTGCCGCTGGCTGGGAGCCTGTTACCGGGGCTGTCTCCAACATGGGTTCGATCAGGATTGAACGTTTCGGAAACACAGGGAAACTCTTTTTTACCGTCCGTAATAATGGGAAAGAGGATGCGACCTGCGTTCTATCCATTGATTCAAATGAACTTGGAATCAACGGAATAGTTTCAGCCGATGAAATGGTAAGCGGTGAAACCGTGAAATCAGAAAACAACAAATTATTTTTAACCATTCCTGCAGGTCGTACGCAGGTCATTCACATCCGGGAAAAATGAAAATAAAATATAATTTGGTCTTCCTGTTAGCTATACTTCTTGCTAATAAAAATTACGCACAGGATTGGATGCATTATGTGCGGACATCCGGTCACGGGTGCGAACTGAATGAGTTACACCGTATCATGGATGACGCGCGCCAGACCCATCTTTTCGGGATTGAAGTGGACAATGATATCACAGGGAGGTATACCAGCCTTCTGAACCCGGATCTGAAACTGGAAGCAATCAGGGCAATGGCCGACAGTGCCCATGCAGCTGGCAATTTTGCATTTGTGTATACTGCAGGATTGGAATGCATTACCGACAGTGTGACACCCCAGTCCCATACTTTCTTTCGTGATCATCCCGATTGGGCGCAACGGAACAAAAAAGGCGATCCGGCCATTTTTGGCAGCGGGGCAGCTTTCTGGATTGCAAAGAATTCGGAAGATGTCTGGATTTCACCCTATGCTCCTGAATGGAGAAAACTCTATATGGAACGTATCCGTCAGATCGCCGGAACCGGAATTGACGGGGTTTATATTGACATTCCTTACTGGATGACCCATTTTGACAAATGGGAAGATACCTGGGCAAGTTTTGACACCTACACAGTAGCAGAATTCAAAAAAAGAACGGGATTTAATGCCCTGACCGATTTTACACCCGGCGAATGGAAAGACCCTGAATTTATTGCATGGGTTGACTTCAGGATCAACGCCATGACAGAGTTTATGGCCGAAATTGACAAAAACGTAAAATCAGCTAATCCATCATGTAAAACCATTGCTGAAATCTATCCCGGCATTGGGGAAGAAGCAGCCCGCGTCGGCGCTGATGTATATGAAATGTACCCTTTCGTGGACGCTGTTGCCCATGAGTACAATGTTGGGGACAACTCGGCAAAACGCGAACCGCTCGATTGGATGGAATACATGATCGGAATGTATACTTTCAGGGCCTTTGCCGAAGGAAAACCATCATGGATGCTTAGTTACAGCTGGGACGGACAGGATAAAATCCTTCCTGCCGACGCCATTGAGAACCTTGCCATGAGCCAGGTTATGGCAGGCACCAATTCATGGGATGCACGACGGTTCGTGATGTCCGGCTCAAATGATTATGAAGCCAGGACAAGGGTTTATAAGTGGATCAGCGAATTTGAGAAACTGATTTATGCGCCCCGCAAGACTCTTTCACCGGTTGGTGTATATTTTTCACCAAAAACCAGGAGTTACTTCCCTGAAGACTGGACCCCTGCTTACCTCGGGATAATGAACCTTCTGATCGGGAAACATATAGAATTCGAAATCGTAACGCCCAGAACCCTGGGCACAACAAGTTGTAAATCCTTGATCCTGCCGGATGTAAAATGTATAAGCAGCGCTGAAAATTCCCAATTGGAAGAGTGGTTGAAAAAAGACAAAACATTGATTTACACCGGCGAAACCGGTAATTATAATGAAAATCGGGAGGTAGTAAAAAACCGGATGAAGGAACTTTCAGCCAGGTTTCAAAATGCAAGGAAGGTTGACGGCAACCCGGAGAAAGACTTCTACCTTAATTTAAAAGAGACTTTTAACCAGGCTGCCTACATAGGAAATGATCCTGTATATGAAATCCCCGGATTCGAACAATTGCTGGGCTATATTCAGTCCTCTCCCGGCTATTCCCCGGCGGTTATTATTGAAAATGCCGCGGTTTCCGTAACCCAGATTGCTTTAGTTGATAACACCCCTACTGTTTTCATAGCTAATTTTTCAGGGCTGAAAGGAAGCGAAAATGCCATTCCCATTCCGGCTAAGAATGTCCGGGTTACATTTCATAAAGCTGCACGAAATTCACACGCCTCCTTCATTCCATTTGCCGGGTATCCACTGGACATAGCAGGTGAATGGAAGGACGGAAATCTTGTGGTCACTCTTCCAGAATTTTTAAGAGGAGCAATAGTTCAACTCAAATAAACCTTCAGGTTCAAAAGAAGATCAGAAATATTCCATCCCGGTACGGAATAATTTCAGTCTTTAGGGATCGTTGTTCTTTCGCTTCAGAGCAGTTTCGGCAAAAGAAACCTTTTTGACTAATTATTCAGATGATTGATATGAAGATTGTGATGACTTTAAACCCAGGTTGAGGTGTATTTTCCTGTTTCCCCTGATTCATTTCGGCTTTCCGTTTCAGGAGCTTTTTTTGCAGAATGGATTAAATAGTAAAGGAACAAAATTGATAATGCCGGTAAAATTGTGACAATTAATTTTATGAATACGATATGATGACACGAAGTGCTTTGCTCACTTGCATTTTTTATATAGTGGTAACTTGTGCCGGGCAGGAGACCAAAACAGTCAGAACCATGACACTTTCCGGGGGTGAAAAAGTTTGGGCCGGAATAATAAATGACGGTTACCTTATGCCTTTTAGTGCTGATTACACTATGGATTTTTATGGCAACAACAAATCAAACCAGCTCCAACCGCTGTTACTCACCAACAAAGGGCAGTATGTTTGGAGTGAACAACCCTATAAGTTTGAGATCAGGGGTAACGAAATAATTATTTCTGATCCTTATAACAAGGCTATAATCGGACGTTCAGGCAACTCGCTTGCCGAAGTTCAGAGGTTTGTAAGCCACACCTATTTTCCTGCAAATGGCAAATTACCTGATACACTGTTGCTGTCCCGTCCACAGTATAATACCTGGATTGAACTGACATATAATCAAAACCAGTCTGACATCCTTAAATATGCCCGGGGCATTATCGATCACGGATTTTCTCCGGGTGTGCTGATGATTGATGATACCTGGCAGGAAGATTATGGATTATGGAATTTCCATCCGGGACGTTTTCCAAATCCGGCAGAAATGGTAGATCAACTGCATAAAATGGGCTTTAAAGTAATGTTGTGGATATGCCCTTTTGTGAGTGCCGATCAGGCAATGATATACAATCCGCTTAAAGAATCCAAAGGGTTTTTACTTCAAAAGTTCTCCAACGATGATGCATGGCAAACTCAAACCAGGCCTCTGATGGTGGAATGGTGGAACGGTCAGTCGGCTGTACTTGATTTTTCAAATCCTGCAGCGGTCATATGGTTCAACCAACAGCTGGACCGATTGGTAAAAGATTATGGGGTTGATGGGTTTAAGTTCGACGCTGGTGATATGTATTTTTATCCGGCTGATGGCTTGAGTATGAAGTCTGTTACACCGAATGAACAATGTGAATTATTTGCCCGATTCGGTTTGCGTTTCCCTTTAAACGAATATAGGGCGTGCTGGAAAATGGGAGGACTACCTTTAGTCCAAAGGCTTCAGGATAAAGCACATACCTGGGTCGATCTGAACAAACTAATTCCGGATATGATACTGGAAGGTCTCTGCGGATATTCGTTTTCCTGCCCCGATATGATTGGCGGCGGGGAGTGGACATCCTTCCTGGATAATTCAAAGCTGGACCAGGATCTTATTGTGCGTTCAGCACAATGTCATGCATTAATGCCTATGATGCAGTTCTCGGTAGCTCCATGGAGGGTCCTGGATTCTGTTCATCTGAATGCAGTAAAAGCTGCTGTAGAGTTACGTACAAAGTTCACCCCTCTTATCATGCAACTGGCGCACCAGGCAGCAAAAACAGGAGAACCGATCTTAAAAAGCATGGAATTTGTTTTTCCTGCTCAGGGATTTGAAGTTGTTACCGATCAGTTTATGCTGGGCGATAAACTGTTGGTAGCACCAATGCTTGAAAAAGGGAAAGAAAACAGAAATGTTAAACTTCCAACCGGGAAATGGAAAGGGCCTGATGGGATTGTATTAAAAGGAGGTAAAACCTATCAACAAAGGGTTGCTCTTGATCAGCTGTTGTATTTTGAAAAAATAAATTAACAAGATTGATATCCGTTATTACCCTATGTACCATAATGAAATTCACAAAATTCCAATCCTTGTTTGAAAGCTTATTATTATGATACTACTTAATTGCATCAAAAACTGACAAAAAACCTATTTTTCGGAAAATATTTCCACAGTATATTAGGTTAAAGATTAGTAAGCATTCTAATCCAATCAATTGATAACAAGATCATTAAATAAGAAATACAACAAACAATGAAAACTATGAAAAAGATTTCAGCGATTCTCCTGATCATCATTACAGGATTTTCAGCATTTGCTGTTGATTACCCCGGGATAGCGCCGGGCAAAGCAGTTCTGACGATAAATTCCAGTACCATAACATTGCAAAATACCGTGCTGAAGCAATCCTGGAAGCTGAATGGAAAGAAACTTGCTCCATTGAAGCTCTCTGATCTTCCGGGCAAAACAAGCATTGATCTTTCAGCATCCGAACTGTTTTACATGATGGTTGACGGTAAACTCCTTAAAAGTTCGGAATTTAACCTGCAGGCTGCCCCGGCAGAGTATAAAATAGTTCTCAACAAAGAAACGGGGCGATTATCCAAGGCTATTAACGGCAAAGCTCTTACAGCCATGTTCACTTCCGGTGATGGAAAATTGAATGTGAAATGGACTGCAATCCTGCGCGACGGATCAAATTATGTGCAACAGGAATTCATTTTCTCAACCAGGCAGCCGGAACTGAATGTTTCGGAATACTATTTTGAGTATCAAACCCCGGGGAAAGCATCTGCAGGTGAAGTTGACGGATCGCCGGCCACTTTCGGCAATTACTTCTTTGCTTCCGAGAATCCCATGACTAAAATTATCCTTCAGTCTAAAGGGGGAAACGACCTGGTACAATTCCATCTTCCCCGCTACAGTGGTCTTACGAAAGATGAACCATTCACGGGTACGATCACAACGGGTGTTGTCCCGAAAAACCAGCTTCGGCGGGGATTCCTGTATTACATTGAACGCGAACGTGCCCATCCTTATGTGCAGTATCTGCATTATAATTCATGGTTCGATATATCATACAGCAAGTTAAAGCTGAATGAAAACTCATGCCTTGATGCAATCCGGCATATTGGCGACAGCTTATATACACAACGCGGAGTTGCTTTGTCAGGATTTGTTTTCGATGACGGCTGGGACGATAACTCTACCTTATGGCAATTCAACAGCGGATTTCCGCATGGATTTGACCCGTTGACCGCCGAGGCAAAGAAGTACAAATCAGGTATCGGGATGTGGATTTCACCCTGGGGCGGCTATGATCCTGAAAAAGCAGAACGGCTAAAATATGGCGCTACCCAGGGATTCGAAACCAATGAAAACGGATTTTCACTGACTGGCAAGAAATATTATAGCCGTTTCAAGGAAGTATGTATGAACCGCATTCAGCGAAACGGGGCAAGCTATTTTAAATTTGACGGAATTGGAGCAGCCAACGGTCTTAATGCCAATAAATTTGAAAAAGATATTGATGCTTTGTTTCTCCTTACCAGTGAATTGCGGGTAGCCAATCCTGAATTATTTATCAATATGACCGTCGGGACCTGGCCATCCCCTTTCTTCCTGTGGCATTGCAATTCCATCTGGCGCGGGAGCGATGATGTAGCTTTTATGGGGCCTGGAACTAAGCGTCAGCAATGGAATACTTACCGCGATGCTATGACCTACGAAAATATTGTAACAAAAGCGCCGCTTTATCCTTTGAATTCAATAATGCTGCACGGAATATGCATCGCTAAAAACGGAAATCCCGGTGAAATGGATAACACCACCGAAGACATCCGGAACGAAATCCACTCCTACTTTGGAAGTGGCACAGGGCTTCAGGAACTTTATATAAGCTGGAATCGTCTCAATGCCGATGCCTGGGACATACTTGCCGAATCAATCCGCTGGTCAAGGGCGAATAAAGAGATCCTCGAAGATACGCACTGGATTGGAGGAGATCCCCGAAAAGGAGAAGTCTATGGCTGGGCTTCATGGAAAAACAACAAAGGCACACTGACATTGAGAAATCCTTCGGACAAACCTGCAACCATCAGTATTGATATTGCGAAAGTATTTGAACTGCCTGAAAATGCCGTAACGGGATATTCTCTTAAAAGCCCATGGAAAACTGACAAATCAAAACCCAACCGGATGGCAGAAGCTGGTAAAACCACCACTTTAGAGCTTCAGCCTTTTGAAGTGCTTACTTTTGATGCTTCAGCTTCAAGATAATAATACCTTTTTCGTGGATAATTCATCTCCTGATGCAGGTAGTTGAGATTCGCCAGCCAGTATTATTATGAATTTGACAGTAAATCAGGGACACGCTTCAGCAAAAGACGCGCGCCAACGACGTTACATGTTCATGCATGCCTTCCCAACTTCTTATTTCGTCTTTGTGTCTTCGCCCGAAAACAGGAAAATCAGCAACCTCAGGCAGAAAGAATAAACATAGCTATGACCGCCAATACCAGCCCGATGGTCAGCATCAAACCGGGAAATACAGCATACAGAATCAATGACAGGATGATTGTAATAACCGGTGCAAGCCCGGTAAGTGGCACAACAATAATTGCTTTCCCATACCGAAGGGCATATACCAGCATGAGTGCACCGATAGAATTGAGAACATGTACTAACGCAGCGAGGTAAGGCCCTTTGAATCCCCAATTGATAGGCTGGCTGAAATCAGTCATAAACCAGGCAAATGGCGAAAGTAGCAATGCTGTAACTGCCATATAGAAGAAAATACTTTCGGCTTTCATGGTCTCATTCGAGAACTTCATCACATAAGCCTGTAAACCCCAGGCAGCAAATACCAGCAACGATAATCCTAACCATAGATAACCCCGAGTATCAGAAGCGCCAGGCTCCTGGTACGAAAGAAAATATATAGCGACCAATGCTATCCCAATACCAACCCATTTAAGTACCGATGTCTTTTCTTTTAAGATGAGTACTGACAGCAATATGGTAAGGGTTGGATATAGGGAGATAAAGGGGAAGATGATATAGGCCGGTCCTTCTTTCAATGCCTGGAAAAGCAGCAATTGTCCGCCTGCACCCAGCAGCCCAACAGCAGAACCCAGGAATATAGAGCGTTTATCCGTTTCTATCTTCCATTTTACCAGGTACAATGCAACAAGCGCGCATGGAATCATCGTAAGCGACCAAACAATATATCCCAGTGTAGGCGGGAAACCGGCTTTCTGTGGAACTTCAATCAGGGCACCCCATACTCCCCAGAATACGGTAGTAATTATTGCGTATGATAACCATTGGCGGCTAGCTTTCATCCTGGAATCAGATTATGTTAATAATGGAACCAAAAATAAGATAATATTCTTTTGAAACCTTACGTAACTATAATAAATAATGATTCAGACCGAAATAAGCAAATAAAGTAACGTTTCGAAAGTTTACCCAGGGAACTATCCAAATTGATGCTATGAAATTACCGGTACAGGCAGGTCTTGTTATGATTCCGGATCGTCAGAAGTTTCCTGCTGCATATTGGTATAATACTCTTTAACGATAGCCTGTGCATTTTCAAGATCTTTAAAGGGTACAAACACCTTTACAGAACCAGAACGCACCGGGTAAAGGTTCCAGGGTGCGAATGAAGCATCCTTCATAATGGCCTCAATATCATTATCTTCCAGGATGCTTTTTAGTAAGCCGGCTTCCCAGGCAGTTCCTTCAAATACTTCGTAAGGCGACAGGTCTTCATCATTATCAATCATTGTATCAGTATTAGTAGCCTATCGGCAAAGATCATAAAGTTAATGCAAAGTTCATGGCGATTTCTATAAAAATTCATAATTCTGGATTTTGACTTTCATTGTTGGGGTACTTTAATGTTTTCAGGTGGAATGTTTGACGAAATAAATGTCCGAAGTCCGAAGTCCGAAGTCCGGAGTCCGAAGTTTTGAATCCGGAGTCAAAGGATATTTATAGTCATCGCCCCGCGCTTTGTCGCTCCTCGCCTCTCACTCCTCGCTCCTCTCTCCTTTACCCATCAATATTAATAACGTATCTGTAAACAGTCATTGCCCCGAAGACTATTCACGCTCCGAATTCCTTACTTTTGCAAGAATCAATGCCGTGTATCTTGAATAAACCTAAGGATTTCCTGATTCCCATGCTGATTGCGGTCATCTCAGCCTTGCTCTTCATCCCCTTTATCGGGCGCATGCATTTGTTCGACTGGGACGAAATCAACTTTGCCGAATCGGCGCGAGAGATGATTGTAAGCAAGGATTACCTTACGGTTCAGATTGACTTCAGGCCTTTCTGGGAAAAACCTCCGCTGTTTATCTGGATGCAGGTCCTGACAATGAAAGCTTTCGGAATCAACGAATTTGCGGCGCGGTTTCCTAACGCATTATGCGGGATTACCACTTTATTGCTTGTATATCTGATTGGCAAGAAATTATATAACAAAAAATTCGGTCTGTGGTGGGCATTTATCTTCGCAGCTTCCGTCCTTCCTCAATTGTATTACCGTTCCGGGATCATAGATCCCTGGTTTAACCTGTTTATCTTCCTGGCAACATGGTTTTTTGTATTGTATTCTGATTCTTCCCCAGGAATTGAAGCTCGAAGAAGAAGATTATATGCCTCCCTGGCCGGATTATTCATCGGTCTCGCAGTGCTTACCAAGGGACCAGCCGGATTGCTTATTTTCGGACTTGTAATTATTATATTCTATTTACCATATGCCTGGCGATTGATCCGGAATTCAAAAGCCGGACCTGATTATCCCAGGGTAGCGTTGACGGATGTTCTGGTTTTTCTGCTGATAACAATTATCACAGGGGGATTCTGGTTCATACTCCAGGTTATCAACGGGCATTCCGATACAGTGGTTAAGTTCATGCTTTACCAGGTGAGGCTATTCACCATTCCTGATGCAGGACATGGCGGCCATTGGAGTTATCATTTCTGGGTGTTGCTTGCGGGGGTATTTCCTGCTTCTGTTTTTGCGTTGAAGTCATTCAGGCGAAATGCTGATGATCTTCCCAATCAACGGCACTATCACCTGGTCATGCTCATACTGTTCTGGGTGGTATTGATCCTCTTCAGCATCGTAAAGACCAAAATTGTTCACTATAGTTCGCTCTGCTATTTCCCGCTTACTTTCCTGGCTACTCTCACAGTGATACAACTGGCAGATGGCCGCACAAAATGGCAGTGGGGACTGAATGGGCTGCTCCTTTTCCTCACAGGGATTATTTCCCTGGTTGTTATCGCCTTGCCTGTAGCGATTCAGTACAAACAGCAGATAATTGATTCAGGAATAATTAAAGATGCTTTTGCAGTATCAAACCTGAATGCTGATGTACATTGGAGCGGGCTGGAAAGCCTAATCGGCATTTTCCTGCTAATTGGAATGGTCCTCTCAGTTGTGCTGATGAAGAAGAAAATGCAGCAGGCTTTAATCCTTGTTTTTGCGACAACGTTGATATTTACCTGGATTACTATCCTGGTGTTGCCTTACAAAATAGAAAAATACTCCCAACGGGCTGCCATCGAGTTTTTTGAATCAAAGGCCAATGAGAATTGCTATGTACTGAATGCCGGTTATTTCAGTTATGCTCCGCTTTTCTATGGAAAAAAGATGCCTGATGATGTCCGGCGTCCCATGTGGTTGCTCACCGGTAACATCGATCGCCCTTTTTACATGGTATTGAAGGAACCGGAATATAATGAATTCAGGCGACTCATACCTGCCATGAAGGTGCTGTATAAGAAAAACGGATTTGTTTTTTTGAAGAGGGTGTATTGAAATAAAGCCAATTAGGCGTTTAGATTTCTCAGTAGCACTAATTACAAATTGGTCACTTTTACCCGTAACTTCTTTGATTCTTCTCAGTGACCCTTAGTGGTCTCAGTGCCTCCGTGGTTAATATTGTATCAACAAAACAGGTATTCAGCTATTTCCTGCTTTCAATCAATATTTCAAGCATTTTAATTGCAGCCTCGGGTATCCTGGTTCCGGGACCAAAAATGGCTACAGCGCCGGCATCGTAGAGGAACTGGTAATCCTGGGCAGGAATTACCCCACCAACTATTACCATTATATCATCCCGATTAAGATTTTTCAACTCTTCAATCACCTGCGGAACAAGGGTTTTATGACCGGCAGCAAGGCTTGATACGCCCAGGATATGAACATCATTTTCAATAGCCTGGCGTGCAGCTTCGGCCGGTGTCTGGAATAATGGTCCGATATCTACATCGAATCCAATATCTGCATAACCGGTAGCCACCACCTTGGCGCCGCGGTCGTGGCC
>JANXXZ010000309.1 GCA_025350385.1 Bacteroidales bacterium | reverse complement strand
CCCGGGTAATTATTAAAAAGTTGTTTCGAAGGACCGGATAATGCCGGCTAAATTCCGGCGGGAAGAAATTACCCTTTACGGCAGATCCGATGCAGGGTATGCAGGCAGCATACCCGGCAAGGCCCCGCTGCATGGCAGTTTATATTACTGCGAATGATAAGAAAATACAGAAACGGGGTTGAGAACCATGAAAAAATAAGATAATGGGTATATGCGAATACAAATTTGCCGGAAGTAGAAATACAAATGCAAGTTATTTATATATCTTTGAAGGAGAGTAAAAATTCCGGTGCCTGAACAGCTAAGCAGAGTTAAACGGTTATCATTGTTTATACGTATTTTATTCCGGTTTTATCATTGTAATTGAGTTTATAACCCTATAAACGGAAATGCAGATATTCGAAACTTAGGCGCAATTGCATATACATACACATTGCTCACAAGCATAGAAAGACAGAGCGACAGTGAAAAATTTGCTGCAAAAAGACAAAGAATTATAAACAAAATAATGAACAGCCAACGCACAAAATAGCACATTTGCAAACCTCACAACCCTACGCATGACCAAAGTTTGCAAAAGAGCTGTTTTCTTGCCGACCCACTCGTGCTAAATTGTTACATTTGAGCTTTTAATAAAGGAATTTAAATATAAAATGGCAAAAAAGAACGGAAACGATAAAGCGATTGAAGTAACCCTTTGGGATGCAGCCAATAAATTGAGAGGAAGCGTTGAACCCGCTGAATACAAACACGTAGTATTAGGGCTTATTTTCTTAAAGTTCGCCAGCGATAAGTTTGAAGAACACCGGACCAGGCTCATCGCTGAAGGCAAAGAGAAGTACATTGAAATGGCTGACTTCTACAACATGAACAATGTGTTCTTTCTGGATGAAACCAGCCGCTGGAGTTACCTGATTAAAAAATCAAAGCAGAATGATATTGCCCTGCTCATTGATACAGCTTTACACACGATCGAAAAAAACAACAAAGCTTTAAAAGGTGCACTTCCCGATAATTACTTTTCCCGTTTGGGCCTGGATGTGACTAAACTGGCATCGTTGCTTGACACTATCAACGACATCGACACTACCAGGGATCCCAAGCAGGATGTGGTGGGCAAAGTGTATGAATACTTCCTGTCAAAATTTGCCCTGGCTGAAGGAAAAGGCAAAGGAGAATTCTATACTCCGAAAAGCATTGTGAACCTGATTGCCGAAATGATTGAACCTTACAAAGGCATCATCTATGATCCTGCCTGTGGCTCTGGCGGCATGTTTGTTCAATCGGTCAAGTTTATTGAGGCACATCACGGCAACAAAAAAGAAGTTTCCATTTACGGACAGGAATACACCAACACCACCTACAAGCTGGCAAAAATGAACCTTGCCATAAGGGGCATCAGCGGGAACCTGGGTGAAAAAGCAGCCAACACTTTTCTCGATGACCAGCATAAAGACCTGAAAGCCGATTTTATCATGGCAAACCCGCCATTTAACCAAAAAGACTGGCGTACAGAAAATGAGTTGCTGGATGACCCTCGCTGGCGGGGTTTTGATGTGCCACCCAGGAGCAATGCAAACTATGGCTGGATTTTGAATATGGTAAGCAAACTCAGTGAAAACGGTGTGGCAGGTTTCATCCTGGCAAACGGAGCGTTAAGCGGCGGAGGCGACGAATACAAAATACGCCGTAAACTGATTGAAAACAACCTGGTGGAAGCTATTCTGGTATTGCCCCGCAACTTGTTTTATACCACCGACATCAGCGTTACACTTTGGATTGTAAACAAGAATAAAAAAGCCCAAAGTAAAAAAGTCGGGGACGATATCCGCAACTATCGCAACAGGGAAAAAGAAATTCTTTTTATGGATCTGCGGCAAATGGGTGAACCCTTCGAAAAGAAATATACCCAGTTTTCGGATTCCGACATTCAGAAAATTACAGGCACCTATCATCAATGGCAGAATTCGGAAAACTCAGACTACCATGATGTACCTGAGTTCTGCTATTCGGCTTCGTTTGATGAAGTTGCCAAGAAAGATTTCTCAATGGTTCCGAGTAAGTATATAGAATTTGTAAACCGTGACGAGAATATTGATTTTGATAAAAAAATGCAGGCCCTGCAGAGCGATTTTGCCGAACTTCTGAAAGCAGAAGAAGCTTCAAGAAAGGAATTACTGGCTGTGTTTAAAGAGCTGGGGTATGAAATCGAAAAATGAGATTGTAATTTATACTGAATCTTAACGAAAATGCGAAGCAATTTTCATTTAGTTTCAGTTATGCCGGGGCCAGGATTAACTGCTAATTCGCAAAATGAATCAGCAACGGTATATCAGGCTGATGAGCTGACAAAAGTTGAAGTTCAGATTGATGAAGAAACCGTTTGGCGCAGCCAGGAACAGATGGCTGCCTTGTTCGGCAGAAACAGGGTGGCTATTACCCAGCACATTGGCAATATTTTTAAGGAAGGAGAGCTTGAAAAAGAAGTGGTATGTAAGGAATTCTTACTAACCACTCAGCATGGCGCCCTGCAGGGAAAAACGCAACATAAGAAGGTAAAACAGGATATTGAAAAGCATAATGCACAATACCCGGCAATAGAAATAAAACAATTTAAGCATTCGCACGACTGTTTTTTAATTATCGATGCCAGTGAGGTTTACCATATTGGTGCAAGCCTGAAAGACCTGGGTAAAAAATGGTTTGCCTTTACAAAAATTGAAGGATTTACTGCAGAAATTTTAGGCAGGTTGAAAGGGGGAGCAAATGAAGAATTATAAACCGCTTGGTATCTATATTCAAAAGGTTGATAATCGAAATCGGGATTTGAAAGTTACGAGACTACTAGGTTTGAGTATGACAAAAGAATTTAGAGAGTCAACTTCTAATATTGTGGGAACGGATATGTCGGCTTATAAGATCATTAGCAAGCACCAATTTGCTTGTGATTTTATGTCTCCTATTCGTGTAAATAAACTGCCTGTTGTTTTAAAATTAGATGATGAACCTAATTTGGTTTCACCAGCCTATCCTGTATTTGAAATAAAGAACAAAAATGAACTTGATCCAGAATACTTGATGATGTGGTTTCGCAGATCTGAATTTGACAGGTATGCAACTTTTAAATGCGACTCAGCAATTCGAGGGGGATATGGTTGGGAAGAATTATGTGAAACACTCATCCCAGTCCCACCCATCACCAAACAACGAGAAATCGTAAAAGAATACCACACCCTTCAAAACCGAATAAACCTTAACCAGCAACTGATACAAAAACTGGAAGAAACTGCGCAGGCGGTTTATAGGGAGTGGTTTGTGGAGTTTGAATTTCCGGATGAAAATGGTAAGCCTTATAATAGTAATGGTGGGGAGATGGTTTGGTGTGAGGAGTTGGGAAAGGAGATTCCGAAGGGATGGGAAGTTGTTTCTATAAAAGATTTTTGTAAAGAAATGAAATCCGGAGGAACTCCAAGTAGAGACAATATTGATTACTGGAAAACAAAAGATATATCTTGGCTAAAAACTGGGGAAGTACGCAATAGAGTCCTGATTTCTTCAGAGGAGTTTATTTCATTCGAGGGTTGTAAAAATAGTTCCGCAAAAATAATACCTATTAATTCAGTACTAATTGCTATGTATG
>JANXXZ010000304.1 GCA_025350385.1 Bacteroidales bacterium | reverse complement strand
AATGTAACTACCGTGCCAGTTGTTACAGTCATTCCAAGGTTATCAATAGCCATTAATCCGTCACTGCCTAAATCATTAACATCTGTCCACCGGATCCAGAGATTTGAACCCGTTGTCCAGTTAATTCCTGAAATGGTAGCTGAAAGAGCAGTTTGATTTTCAGGAAGGTTGCCATCCAGAGCAGCAGCAGTTGTAGAACCAATAATTTTTTCAAGCAGGTCAAAGCTGGTTACCGGAGTCCAGGTTCCTGTCTGCAAATCAGTAGCATCAAGACTGTATTCAAAAGTCACTACTTCATTAACTGTAGCATTGGAGCCTGAACGCCATTGTTCCATAACTCCTGTAAGATCAATTTTTGTAATACTTCCTCCGGTATTGTTAGCAAAGAAAGCGCCGAACCGGGGAACAGTCGTCCCTGAAGCAAGAGTTCCAAAAGCTCTTTCATTTGAAGCAGTTGTACCCACATTATATATATTGCCTGAAATAGCTGAACCATCATTTACTGCCATTGTGAGAGTGGCACCCACTGCACCCGTCCCTGATGACCTGATTGCATTCCATCCGGTTATAAATGTAGTACCTGCTGAGCCCATTGCATCGAAGTTTTCACTGTAGGTTAACTGCCCGGGAGCAAAACTATATGCTTGAGCATTAGCAGTTTTACCTGATACAAATAAAATGAGAGGAAGTAAAACGTAAAGGATATTTTTCATAAGTAAGGGATTATTAAAATAAAAAAGTTATGATGATTCAGCCTGCAAATATGACAATTTAATTGATACTGAGGTTAGTTGCGATGAGATTTAAATGAAAAAATGCAGCCTGATTAAGCTGCATTTTTCAAAAGATTTTTCAGAAAGATCATTTTACCTCTTCAAAATCAACATCCGTAACTTCCTGATCATTTTGTTTGTTTTCAGATTTTTTGGGAGCACCTTGTTCCGGGTTTCCTTGTTGTTCCTGCTGGGCGCCTTCGGTTGATTTGTAAAGCTCTTCGCTGGCGGCCTGCCATGCAGTGTTCAGCGCTGCCATTGCCGCATCAATGCCTTCAAGGTTCCTGTTTTTATGAGCTTCTTTGAGTCGGGCAAGAGCTTCTTCAATAGGGGCTTTTTTATCTGCAGGCAATTTCTCCTCGAATTCTTTCAGTTGTTTCTCGGTTTGGAATATGAGAGCATCCGCACTGTTTACCTTGTCCACCTCTTCTTTCATTTTACGATCGGATTCGGCATTGATTTCTGCTTCTTCTTTCATTTTTTTAATATCAGCTTCGGTAAGGCCGGAGGAAGCTTCTATGCGAATCTGCTGCATTTTGCCGGTTCCTTTATCTTTTGCTGAAACGTGCAGAATACCATTGGCGTCAATGTCAAAAGTGACTTCTACCTGGGGCACTCCCCGGGGAGCCGGCGGAATTCCGTCAAGATGGAAACGACCTATGCTTTTATTCCCGTTTGCCATTGGACGCTCGCCCTGTAGAACGTGAATTTCAACTGATGGCTGGTTTTCAGAAGCTGTAGAAAAAGTCTCCGATTTCCGGGTAGGTATGGTAGTGTTTGACTCAATAAGCTTGGTCATAACGCCACCTAATGTTTCAATACCCAGTGAAAGAGGCGTAACATCAAGAAGTAATACATCCTTTACCTCACCGGTAAGAACTCCACCCTGAATGGCGGCTCCGACGGCTACCACTTCGTCAGGATTTACACCTTTTGAAGGAACCTTGCCAAAGAAATCTTCAACTGTTTTCTGAATAATAGGAATACGGGTTGAACCACCAACCAGGATAACTTCATTGATATCGGAAGGGGAGATACCGGCATCTTTCATTGCACTACGGCAAGGATCTATGGTTGAACGAACCAGGTCGTCAATCAGTTGTTCAAATTTAGCACGGGTCAGGGTGCGAACAAGATGCTTTGGAATACCGTCAACCGGCATAATATAGGGCAGGTTGATTTCAGTGGAAGAAGAACTTGAAAGCTCAATTTTGGCTTTTTCTGCAGCTTCTTTCAGGCGTTGAAGAGCCATTGCATCTTTATGAAGGTCAATTCCCTCGTCTTTTTTAAATTCATCGGCTAACCAGTCAATAATCCGCTGGTCAAAATCATCTCCGCCAAGATAAGTATTACCATTGGTTGATTTTACTTCAAAAACACCTTCGCCTAATTCAAGAATAGAAATATCAAATGTACCTCCTCCAAGGTCATAAACGGCCACCTTGATATCTTTATGTTTTTTATCAAGACCATAAGCGAGGGCAGCAGCAGTAGGCTCGTTGATAATACGTCTTACGATTAATCCTGCAATTTCACCGGCTTCCTTGGTGGCCTGGCGTTGTGAATCGCTAAAGTATGCAGGAACCGTGATAACCGCTTCAGTAACTGTTTGACCAAGGTAATCTTCAGCTGTTTTCTTCATTTTTTGAAGCACCATGGCCGAAATTTCCTGGGGTGTATAATTGCGGTCATCAATTTTAACTCTTGGTGTGTTGTTATCGCCTTTGATAACTTTAAATGGAACGCGTCCAACCTCCAGTGTCACGCGGTCAAAAGTTTCACCCATGAATCGCTTTATAGATGAAATTGTTTTGGATGGATTTGTTATCGCCTGGCGTTTAGCGGGATCCCCGACTTTTCGTTCGCCGTTTTCAGTAAATGCAACAATGGACGGAGTGGTACGTCGACCTTCGCTGTTGGGGATTACTACAGGTTCATTCCCTTCCATTACAGCAACGCACGAATTGGTAGTTCCGAGGTCAATTCCGATTATTTTTCCCATTATGATTATGTGTTATTATGATTAGTTCTCGAAAAAAAGTGACAACCTGCCTTAGTCAATCATTATGCCAAGCCAGCAGAGTTATTTAAGGTTGGCTGGTAAAAGCAGGAACAATACTAATAGAGTTATGGTTTAATAAATTTAATTATCAGGTATGCAATGTATTATAGGAAATTGTCTGATCAGTATCATTTGGGAGTCATCTGTAATTCTTAACCTGAAAAATATGACAAAACGGCAGATAGAAAATGATCCAGCCATTATGATGGTTCTTCTTGTTTCGCAGTAATACAGTCAAACCAGGATTAATTCGCTCTGAATTTGAGGCTTGCTTCCCTCTGGAGATCCGCTTTGGTTTCTTCATTTACCAACAGGAAGGGTAACCTGTGCTTAATATATTTGCAAGAGAACACCCCAATCCCATTTTCAATATTGGTATAGGAGGGCTTTTCCAGCAACAATCCTGTGCTTGGGCTATTCACATCCAGGTAGGTGCTGAATTCATCGCCAACTACGGTAAAAGATAAATCAAAATGATCGGCAAAACGGACGATTACAGCATTTTCAACAATAGAATCATTGTAAGGGATTTGATTCTTGCAATGAGTAAAGAAATCTTCATTCAGGTATTCTGACGACATCTTCTCTCCACCTGCAATCGTTCTTGATTTGATGGAAGGGAAAACCCACTCAACTGATCTCAAAATGGTGTCACCCGGTTGAGAAGATTCTTTATAGTAAAACTTCAGAACGGGTTGGTAGAGCCTGCCGTTTTCAGCTGTCAGCCATTCGAATTTTTGCTGGGTTGTTATTGAACGGTTAAATCCGATTGATCTAGAGCCGGAAATAGGTTTAGTGATGCTGAAATCCTGAATTAGTGAAGTGGCTGAACTCACCTCATTCCCGCTCTTTTTGTTTCTTATATTTAACAAATAAACACTATTAGCAATCAGAATAGCATCGGCTTTATACATAAGTTGGCCGGGCGCATAAAAAACTCCGGTATCCTTTGTTTGGATTGTGATCGTATCGAAAATTATACTCCTGGTAGCTCCGGTAGAGGATGTCTCGGTAAGCACTACGTCAATACTTTTGCCATAAGTGCTTGAGTCAGCAATTGTCGAATATTGCAGTGCATTGCCATCTCCTAAAAATGCCTTGTTGATGCGCAGGTAATGGGTTGTGTCATTCTGACTTAATAAACCATAAACTACAGTGATTTCTTTGTATGGCGCGGTTATATCAAAATCAGTTTTGCACGAATTAAGAGCAAAAATCAAAGGAATAAGCAGGATAAACCCGGAAATGTATTTCATTGTAACAGCTGTTAACCGTAAAGTAGGATTATGGGAGGCAAAAGTAGCCATTATTATCGGATTGCAGGCTGATACCTTCATAAATTTTGACATACACATCGTTTTCTTTGTAGCTTTGTGCTTCTTAAAGGCAGTTTAAAAAATGCGGAGTTATTAATTATTTTCTAATTCCAACTTCCACTAAATAAATGAGTTATGGTCAAATCAGGAAGTGTTTCCAAAGTTACCACCCATGTGTTACAGGAAATGAAACTCAAAGGTGTGAAGATTGCCATGCTCACGGCTTACGATTTTTCAATGGCCCGCCTTCTCGACAGGGCCGGGATTGATGTGATTCTTGTTGGTGATTCAGCTTCAAATGTAATGGCAGGGCATTCCAGCACATTGCCTATAACACTTGATCAGATGATCTACCATGCTTCATCTGTAATTCGTGGTGTGAGCAGGGCATTTGTTGTGGTTGATATGCCGTTTGGCACATACCAGGGCAACTGGAAAGAAGCTTTGCAATCGGCTATACGGATTATGAAAGAATCGGGTGCCGATGCCGTAAAACTGGAAGGTGGGGTGGAAGTAATTGAATCAGTTGAACGGATATTATCAGCAGGAATACCAGTAATGGGCCATTTAGGACTTACTCCACAATCTATTCATAAATTCGGAACCTATGTGGTAAGAGCTACTGACGAAAGCGAAGCCCGTAAACTGGTGGATGATTCACGTTTGCTTGAAAAGGCCGGGTGTTTCAGTATCGTACTTGAAAAAATCCCTGCAAAACTGGGAGAAGAAGTTGCCCGGAACGCCAAGATTCCAATTATTGGCATAGGTGCCGGATCTCATGTTGACGGACAGGTACTGGTATTACATGATATGCTTGGTATTACCACTGAATTCTCACCCCGCTTCCTGCGTAGATATCTCAATCTGAGTGAAGAAATAATCGGATCGGTGGAAAGATATATAGAAGATGTAAAATCACTGGACTTCCCGAATGAACGTGAGCAGTATTGATGAACCGCTTATGGACAAGTCAATAGCTGATCTTATACTGTTTGAAGATAATCACATCCTGGTTGTTAATAAATTACCTTCTCAAATTGTACAGGGAGATAAAACCGGTGATATTCCGTTATCAGAACTATTAAAAGAGTACCTCAGACAGAAGTATTCAAAGCCAGGAGAAGTATTTTTAGGTGTAGTTCACCGGATTGATCGACCGGTAAGTGGTGTTACAGTTTTTGCCCGGACCAGCAAAGCATTGAGCAGGTTAAATGAGATGCTCAAGTCAAGAGAAATGCAAAAAACGTATTGGGCCGTTGTAAAAAGCCAACCCCCGGCCTATGAAGCAAAACTAATTCATTTCCTTCGTCGGGACGAAGCCCGTAACAAAGCTAACATTGTTCCCGAAGGAACGAAAAATTCGCAAAGGGCTGAATTGAATTATAGGCTGTTAGCTAAAAGTGATACTTATTACCTTCTTGAAGTTGATCTTCAAACAGGCAGGCATCATCAAATAAGAGCTCAACTGGCTGCAATAGGTTGCCCAATAAAAGGCGATCTGAAGTATGGTTTCAACAGGTCAAATACCGATGGTTCAATTCACCTTCATGCGCGGAAAATAGAATTCATGCATCCTGTGAAAAAGGAGCCTCTCACAATTATTGCGGCACCTCCATCTGACTCGATATGGAATTATTTTTTATCTGTAATATAATGTATTATCAATATTCTGTAATCCCCGTTCTTGTAATCCATCTTTTACCCGTTAAAATGTAGAATTTTGCCATAAGAGGGAGTATTTATACAAAAATTCCCAAAAACGGACAAATACATCTCCTGCTTCATAGTACCACCCACTCTTAAGCCATTGATATACAGGCTTAAGGTATTTGAGGCATGTATTTTGTTAACTTGGATAACGTAAATATAATTGCCACTCTGCAATTAAAGGTATTTGAACTAATGGATTTGTAAATGGATTGATATACTGATAGTTGAGAATTATTTACTCAGTTTTTGAGATAATTGTTTATTTCAAAAAAGGAAACTTACTTAACAATTATTTTGAAATGACTAGAATTATCGCTCGTTTTTTAACTTTCACCATCTTATTTTTAGGTGGCATTGTTGTTTTTGGAAGGGAAAGTAAGAGTTTATATTCAATTGGTAATAATCCTATTTGGAATATGCCCAATTCGTGGTCATTTACAAATGGTGGAGAGTCATGTGGTCTTATTCCGCAATCTAACGATACTATCATAATCAATACTTCGGTCCTTCTTAACTCAAATTTCTCTCTGACTGCAAAAGGTGTTATTCGCATTCTGATGGATGGTAAGATTTGTGGTAACGCATTTCAGCTTTCATTAATTGATGAATCACGGGTTGAATGCAAAGGAGAACTCCAATTGTATGATTTTAATATTGCCGGCCATTCTTCCTTTATCCTATATAATACAGGGAAAACATCTGTTATCCATAATCTGGTTAATACTTCTTTTGTTCCTTCCTTAAATTCAGGAAAGTTAAGCGTTTTTGGAACGCTGAATTGTGGTGATTTAATATTTAACACATCTGTTATTATGGGGTCTGGTTATACCATCAGTACAAAGTACATTGGATGCGGTGAAACAATGTCTATAAAACCCACTAGTATCATTCCTGATGGTTCAATGCTTACAGAAGTTAACTGGACTGGCCGCAACAGCTCAAACTGGAACGATCCGCTGAACTGGACAAGCAAATCTGTACCTACCGAGAATTCTAACATTTCCATTTTAGTTTCAGAATTCCAGCCTACATTAATCGACGGCAGCTTTTCCCATGATCTTTACTTATGCCCTGGCACTGTTCTCATTATGGCACCTTATTCATCCCTGAGGATCACCGGAGATTTGATGATTAGTGAAACGGCCAGTTTTAAGCTTGAAAATACGTTTCTGGCCCATTCTTCATTAATCATACTTGGTCAGGTGGCAGGTAAAATCAAAGCAGAATATCCGGTTGCTGAAAATTCTCACTCATTGATCTCATCACCAGTTACAGATGCTCGCTCAGGAGTATTTGTTAACATGTATCTCAGGGAATACCTTGAAGCCTCATCAGGATGGGGAAGCTATATAGTTCCTACCGATGTAAAGTTGAATTCCATGCAGGGATATGAACTTTATTCGCCAGGGACGTCTGTCCGTGTTTTTGAAGGAACTCCAAATACAGGTGAAATATCAGAACAAGTAACTTCTATGAACGATGGATGGAACCTTATTGGAAATCCTTATCCAAGTTATATTGACTGGCAGAGTAATTCCAAATCACCGGAGGGATGGCAGCGCAGCAATGTGGCAAATGCAATTTATTATCCTGACCCTTCCGGGTCCGGCAATTATGCTGTTTATGTATCAGGTTCTGATTATGCTTCCGTGAATCATGGCAGCCGTTTTATTCCCCCGATGCAAGGTTTCTTCGTAAAGGCAAAACAAGAGGGTGTTGTTAAAGTGAACTCGATGGCTATTGCAATGAATGGCGAAAACAGTGAACAGGAATTACTTAATACTGCCATTAAATTTAAAATTGAAGGTACTAGTTACAGTGATGAAACAGTCGTCCGTTTTAACTCCGCTTCAACTCTTGGTTTCGACGATGATTTTGATGCATATAAGCTAACAGGAACAGGAGATGCTCCTTCGATATTTTCGACATTAAGTGATGGGACAAAGCTTGCTGTTAATACAATGCCTTCACTTACATCAACTCTTGAAATTCCTTTGGGCATTACGTGCAATACTAATGATGAGTACAAGATTACAATCAATGGTGCACTCAATTTTAGTTTCAGATACCCTATAATCCTTGAAGATAAGGTTACCAGGTCTTTTGTCAATTTGCGCTCTGACTCTGTTTATACTTTTGCACATTCAAAAGAAATTGATCCGATGAGGTTTGTGATTCATTTTGAAGAATCCTCTGGTTACATTGAAAATGAATCAGGTCGTCCTACAGTACAGTTGATTGATGGAAATATAAGAATATCAGGAAAGGATAATTCTTTGAGTGATATAGATGTTTTTAGCCTTGATGGTAAGCATCTCATCCATACTTCGGGAATCCTGTTACCTGAATTGATTATCCCTTTCCAATGGACAACGGGGATATACATTGTGAAAATAACTGCAAAGAAATCAACATACTCTTGTAAGCTATACTCCGCCCAATAGTTATAACACTTGAGAACTCATTAAGATTTGAAAACTACATGCCTTTGATAATGAAAAAACTAAATATTTTACTTGCTGAAGATGATGAAATGATCGAAAAGATCACTTCTTTCTATCTTCGTAGAATTGGGCATGAAGTTGACGTTGCCAAAAACGGAAATGAGGCAATTGATATGTTCAAGAACAGAAAATATGATCTCATCCTGATGGATATACAAATGCCTGAAATGGACGGCTTACAAGCAGTTAAGGAAATCAGAAAGATTGAAGAACACTATCGTAAAATTGGCCATACAACTATTATAGCTATCACCACTAACCCTAATAAGGAAGAATGTATTGAAGCTGGAGTAGATGGCTATGCACAAAAACCGTTTAGTTTCGAAGAGTTTAATGCACTTTTCTATCATTTTAACCTCGTTTAATTACCGCCAGCTATACTGGCTCAGACTATCATTTTCTTGATTCTCCTTTTCACCACATATCAGTTTTATAAGTGCTCTGCTATTTTAGGTAAATTTGCCTGAAATAAGTTTGCCTCATGGTTTACACACGTTATCCCCAATTATTCCCCCGGCTGGGAATGTTGTTTATTTTTTATTTCCAGTTTCTAAATTCGAACGCACAGTATTATAACCTGGGACAGGATCCTGCCAGTTTAAAATGGCGTCAAATAAAGACAGAACATTTCGATCTTATTTATCCGGCTGATTTTGAGGAGCATGCTCAGAAACTCGTCAATGTATTCAATTATGTGTATGAGGCTGGAACACATACTCTTGAGGATAAGCCTTTACGAGTCCCGGTAATTATACACAACCGGGATATAGTCCCAAACGCATTTTCAGTCTGGGCACCGAGAAGAATTGAATTATATACATGCCCTCCTCAGAACATCTATTCTCAGGATTGGCTTGAACAACTTGCGATTCATGAATACCGCCATATTGTTCAGATGGATATGGTAAATCATGGATTCACGCGTGGACTTACCTGGTTGCTTGGTGAACAGGCGACCGCGGCAGTTACCGGGTTGTTTATACCTATGTGGTTTATGGAAGGCGATGCAGTATGTACCGAAACTGCATTGAGCCATGCCGGAAGAGGTCGTATTCCATCCTTTGAAATGGAGATTCGTGCCCAGGTGATGCAGAAAGGACTTTTTAGTTATGATAAGGCTGTCTTCGGATCATACATGGATTTTGTTCCCGATCAATATGTTTTTGGTTATCAAATGGTTGCAACTACGCGGAAGAAATTTGGTTACAAAGCCTGGACCACTGCATTCGACATTGTGGCAAGAAAACCCTACACGATTACACCGTTAAACATGGGCTTAAAGAAAGCTACAGGGATGAATAAGACGCAACTATACAAGAGAACATTCTTGGAACTTGACAGCCTTTGGAAAACTCAGGCCGGGTTGATTAACCCTACACCGGTTAGCATTTTGCCAAATCTCAATCCTGTGAGATATCTGAAATATAAATATCCGCATTATGTGAATGATTCACTGATCATAGCTGAACGCACAAGCCTTGATGATATTAGTCGTTTCGTTTTGGTTGATCATAAAGGCAATGAAAAAGTTCTTGTCACTCCAGGTTATTTTTCGTCCGAAGTCTTTTCAATCAACACCGGTACAGGGTTTAATCCTTCCGCGGGGAATAAACCGGGCGCCTTCACAGCGGATAATATCTCTTTAAGTAAAGGAATTATGGCCTGGACGGAACGGGAAGCAGATCCCCGCTGGCAGAATCGCAGTTTCTCGGTCATTAAGCTCTATGACTTTGCTACAGGTAAAATAAAATCCTTGACCAGGCATACCCGCTTGTTTGCCCCGGCACTGTCACCTGATGCTAATTCCCTGATTGCAGTAAAAGTTACAGAGAATAATGTATCATCCATCGTTTCCATTGATATCAATACCGGCATCGAAATAAAGACATTTCTGACTTCAGTTGCAGATCTCTATTTAAATCCTGCCTGGTCATACGACGGTACTAAAATAGTTTACGGACTACTAAACCAGCAAGGTAAAAGCTTCTGGATTCTGGAT
>JANXXZ010000131.1 GCA_025350385.1 Bacteroidales bacterium | reverse complement strand
GGAGGCAATCTGAATATAAAAGGTTGGGTACGGACCAAGCGGGGAAACAAGAACGTTGCCTTTATCGCCGTTAATGACGGTTCTATCATACATAGCATACAGGTTGTTGCTGATCTTGCCAACTTTGATGAGGAAACCCTGAAACTGGTCACAACCGGTTCTTGCATTTCGGTTATAGGCACGCTGGTTGAATCACCTGGATCAGGCCAGGCTGTTGAGATTCACGCCCTGGAGATCGAAGTTTACGGAACAGCCGATGCCGAAACCTATCCCCTGCAGAAAAAAGGCCATACCCTTGAATTCCTTCGCGAAATAGCCCATTTGCGCCCTCGCACCAATACCTTCGGGGCTATTTTCCGTATCCGTCATCACATGGCTTTTGCCATTCATAAATATTACAACGACCTGGGGTTTTACTACCTCCACACTCCTATCATTACAGGTTCCGATGCCGAAGGCGCCGGTGAAATGTTCAGGGTAACAACCCTGGATATCAATAACTTGCCAAGGACAGAAGACGGTGCTATTAATTATGCCGAAGATTTTTTCGGTAAAAGTACCAACCTCACTGTTTCGGGGCAGCTGGAAGGCGAACTGGGAGCAATGGCTTTATCGGAAGTATATACTTTCGGACCCACTTTCCGTGCCGAAAACAGTAATACTCCCCGGCACCTGGCCGAATTCTGGATGATTGAACCGGAAATGGCTTTTTACGATATTACTGACAACATGAACCTGGCAGAGGATTTCCTGAAGTATCTTATCCGCTATGCCCTGGAGTTCTGTTACGATGATCTTATATTCCTTCAGAAAATGTATGACACTGAACTCATTGACCGCCTCCGTTTCGTGGTTGACAATGACTTCAAACGCCTGTCCTATACCGAAGCCATTGATATCCTGTTAGCGTCGGGACAGATATTCGAATTCCCGGTCGGCTGGGGAATTGACCTGCAATCAGAACACGAACGATACCTTGTTGAAAAACACTTTAAAAAGCCAGTAATTCTTACTGATTACCCGAAAAGCATCAAAGCCTTTTACATGAAACAGAACGAGGACGGCAAAACCGTCAGGGCTATGGATGTATTATTCCCACGTATTGGTGAGATCATCGGCGGTTCGCAGCGGGAAGAGAATTATGATAAACTCCGTGCCCGCATTGCTGAAATGGGAATTCCTGAAAAAGATATGTGGTGGTACCTCGAAACCAGGAAATTCGGGACAGCTCCTCACAGCGGATTCGGCTTAGGCTTTGAAAGACTGATCCTGTTTGTTACCGGCATGGCCAATATTCGCGACGTTATTCCTTTCCCACGGACACCGCTTAATGCGGAATTTTAACCATTATATCCAAAATCCCTGCCTGTCAGTTTTTGTTTTGCATTAACGAGGCGTTTAACATATCTTTGAATCCCATCATCCTTAACCTTCAACCGCATGCTCAATCAACGTTTACAACAAAAGATGTTGCAAAAGCTTTCGCCTCAGCAGATACTGCTGATGAAGCTTCTGCAGATCCCTTCGTTGGCGCTGGAGCAGAGGATCAAACAGGAAATTGAAGAAAACCCGGTCCTCGAGATTTCCGAAGATTACGATAACGCTGACAGCGCCGATCCCACCGATGATCCCGGCGATGTTGACAAGGAAAAGAACGATGAGAACGAAGAGGATTATAATGATGTGGATATCGAGGATTACCTCGATGATGACGAAATTCCCGCTTACAGGCTGGAAGCCGGGAACCAGTCGTACGATGACGAACGGAAAGAAATTCCCTTTGTTTCAGGAGCTACCTTTCACGAAAACCTTATATCGCAGCTTGGGATGCGTAAGCTGAACCCAACTGCACAGGCTATTGCACTTACCATTATCGGGAATCTTGATGACGCAGGCTACCTGCAGCGTGAATTGAGCGCCATGGTCGACGACCTGGCATTCACTCAGAATATTCGTACAACCAGGGAAGAAATTGAAAAGGTTCTGTCAATTGTCCAGGAACTTGAACCTGCAGGCGTTGCCGCACGAAACCTCCAGGAATGCCTTTTACTGCAGCTTAAACGGGAAAAACGCACTCCTGCTGTTCAATTTGCCATCCATATTATTGAGCGCTACTTCGACGAATTCATCAAAAAACATTACGATAAAATTCTGAAGAGGAGCCACGCTGAAGATACCGACCTGCGTGAGTCCATCAAATTAATCCTCCAGCTCAATCCAAAACCGGGAAATTCAATGAGCGATTCGTCCCGGGTGAACCATTATATCGTTCCCGATTTCCTGATTCAAAATAAGGATGGTGAACTGGAACTTACCCTGAACCAACGGAATATGCCCGAATTACGCCTGAGCAAGACGTATGTGGATATGCTTGAAACTTACAACGATACACATGGCAGGAAAAGTACCAGCAACCAGCGTGATGCCGTGATGTTTATCAAACAAAAGATTGATTCGGCCAAATGGTTCATTGATGCAATAAGGCAACGGCAGCACACCCTGTACATCACCATGAAAACGATCATGGAATACCAGTATGATTATTTCCTCGACGGCGACGAAACCTTGCTCAGGCCCATGATCCTGAAAGATATCGCCGAAAAGGTAAATCTTGACATTTCAACTATTTCGAGGGTTGCAAACAGCAAGTACGTACAGACTCCTTTCGGGACTTTCCTGCTGAAAAGTTTTTTCTCCGAATCCATTCAGAATGAGCAGGGAGAGGAGGTTTCGACACGGGAAATCAAAAAGATCCTTTCCGATTGCATCGCTGCCGAGAACAAAAGCAAACCGCTCACCGATGAAGAACTTACTTTGATCCTGAAACAAAAGGGCTATCCAATTGCCCGCCGCACTATCGCCAAATACAGGGAACAGCTCGTGATTCCTGTTGCTAGGCTTAGGAAGAATATCTGACAGACATGGTAAAGTGCCGGGTGCTGAGTGCTGGGGGCTCAGCAGATCAATATGAATTAAAAATCATATTAGACTTTGTGACTGATTATATTTTCAAAATCTACAGATTTATGCGAAATTACTGACAAAATAAAAGCTTAAAAGATCAAACTATAGACGCAGGACTAATAGAGTCCTGAATTTCGCCTTGTCTCCCCTCTCCTTAACCCCTTCATCATAAGTAAAAAGCTCCTTTCAGGAATAAAGCTTGAATTTTAAACTGACTCTTAATGGAAACGAAAATTGCAAGGGCACTATCTTACATCCTTCATCCGCTTCTTATTCCCACCTATGCGGTTTTACTTTTACTCAATCTTCCTTTCTATCTAACGTTCGCCCTTTCCCTAGAAATCAGGATCTGGCTGATGATATTGGTTTTTAGTTTTACCTTTCTGATTCCTGTTGCTGCAATTATTACCCTTGGTTATTTTAAAATGATCAGCTCCCCTGAACTTGAAGATTCGCGGGAGCGCACCCTACCCCTCCTTATTACCTCTGCCTCGTATTTTGCCCTGCTGTATGTCCTCCGCAACAGCGGAATCCCTTCGTATTTTCTTTATTTTATATACGGCGCAATATTTATACTTCTTACCGGGCTGATTATCAACCTGTTTTATAGGGTAAGCATTCATACCCTGGCCTGGGGTGCGGCTGTGGCCTCTTTTATCGGGATTTCAGTCCGGATGGGAATAGATATTCCGGCCATAATAATGATAACAATCCTGGTTGCAGGGCTTGCCGGATTCGCCCGGTTAAAACTAAACGCCCACAATTCCACCCAGGTTTATCTGGGTTTTATTGCAGGCGCAGGTATACTGCTTTTACTCACTTTTGCCCTCTGATCAGAAAGGACGCAGGGTGATTCCTACGGATACAGGATAAATCTGCGGGCCAAGGTCTTTTTCGAATACCGAGGATATCTGGTAGCAGGCTGTCAGACCGAACCATTTATATCCAATGGTTGCGAAAGGCCCATAATGCATGCTTTGAATATTGGGCAAGCTGGCTGACTTGATTTTCACTGTGCGGCCGCTGCCATCCAGTTCCGGGTCCGTTCCTTTGTATTTTGTGTGGTTGTTAAGCGCCCAACCCACTTTGAAACCAAGTGTTGCATGCACTTTATTGGTTGCCTTGAACTGGAATCCAAAAGGAATATCAGCATAGGTAAGGGAAAGTTTGCTCTTTTTAACACTGATACCAGCGGGGGCATTGTAAAAATAGGACTCATTCGGATTAGCCTGCGCATTGGGCAACTGTTTATTATAGACATTATATTTGCCTGTTCCCAGCAACGCCTGGCTGTAAAAGTTATGAGCCCCTATCCCTGCCCCGACAAAGAAAAACATATGCCCCGCGCGGTCCATCGGGAAGTTATAGGTTACATACACATCCACACCCTGGTTGATTTTGCGGGGAGAGATTGAATCGGGAACTTTCATCCAGAAATCGTTAAATATAGTCGTACTCAGGCTAAAACGCTTACGGATTGCTTCGGCCGAAGGTTTCTGGGCAAATGAGGCTGCAGTGATAACCAGCAGCAAACTTAACATGAATAATTTTTTCATACAACTGGATTTAATATTGACAAAAGTAAAGGAAATTAATGTTGCCTGCAACCAATACTCACACATTGGGAATTTTTGGCAAATGAGCCGTCCCATAAAAAAGCAGGGAAGCCAGGTATAAATTTACGATAAAATTGTACATTTGCAATCCATTAAATGTCCTAGTAGCAATACAGGCGTTTCGGGCCTATAGCTCAGTTGGTTAGAGCACCTGACTCATAATCAGGTGGTCCCTGGTTCAAGCCCAGGTGGGCCCACAATAATGAAGGCTGTTCTTATTCAGGGCAGCCTTTTTTGATTTTTCGATATGAATGCAATTGTATATATTCTTCATTCCAATAAGTTGGATCGCTTTTACATTGGTTCAACAGAACTTACTGCTGAGGACAGATTATTCATGCATAATTCTCTTGCATTTGGAAGTAAGAAATTTACTGCTATCGCAAATGACTGGACTCTTTTTCTGGAAATCTCATACAATTCAATTTCCACTGCCAGGCAAATCGAACTTCATATAAAAAAGATGAAATCCAGTGTTTATATCAGAAACCTGAAACAATATCCCGAAATGATTGATAAACTCATTGTTAAGTTTACCTTTCCGGTCCCTGGTTCACCCCGATAGCTATCGGGGCAGGTGGACCCACAAGATAGACAAGGGTTTCAGAAGATATGCTTCTGAGACCCTTTATTATTTTAATAACAATTTGCCTGGCATAAGTGGGCAAGTAGCCAACGTTGACCATAATAGCCATCGACTTGTCCAACATTTCACCAATTCAGATCTGAATAATAATTCAGGTTACTATAAAATATGTAGTTATCTTTATATCTGCATCAGGATAGACTGTTGGTCAGCTCTCCGAAATCAAACTCTAAACCCAAACACAATGAAAAAGAATATACTATTTACATCTCTGATCCTGATGGGAGCTTTTGCTTCTCAGGCCCAATGGCAGCCTGATCAACGTCTGACCAATAATCCGTCACCTTCCAATACTTCCCTGAATAATGCCTGGTGCGTGGCAGCCAGCGGAGATACGGTGCATGTTGCCTGGGATGACCAACGCACCGGGAACTATGAAATATTCTATAAACGCTCAACTGACGGGGGGTTAACCTGGGGAGCAGATACCCAACTTACCAATTCTATTTATTCATACGATCCTTGCATTACAGTATCAGGTTCGGTTGTGCATATTGTATGGCAGGAAGAGAAGGATGGATATTATGAAATGTACTACAAACGCTCAGTGGACGGAGGTGTAACCTGGGATGCAGATAAAAGACTGACAACCAATACTTCTGACTCATGGAATCCTTCGATCGCTGTAAACGGCCAGGTTATACATGTGGTATGGGAAGATGAGCGCCAGGGGAACTCTGAAATTTACTATAAAGGTTCAACGGACGGAGGTGTAACCTGGGGTGCAGATACAAGGCTGACAAATAATCCTGCTGATTCGTGGAATCCATCTGTATCCGTATCCGGTCCGGTTGTGCACGTGGTTTGGTACGATGACCGCGACGGGAATTGGGAAATATATTACAAACGCTCAGCTGATGGAGGCTTAAGCTGGGGACCGGAAACCCGGATGACGACTAACACTAATGTATCAAGGTATCCATGCATCGCAGCATCAGGCTCAGTGGTGCATCTGGTATGGCATGACGATCGCGACGGGAATTATGAGATATACTACAAACAATCAACAGATGGAGGAATAAGCTGGGGAACAGACACACGGCTCACAAATGCCGCTGAAATTTCAATGTATCCGAATGTCGCCGTTTCAGGTCCGGCGGTGCATGTAGTATGGTTTGATATGCGTGACGGAAATTATGAGATATATTATAAACGTTCAACTGACGGCGGAATAAGCTGGGAATCTGATACACGTCTGACAGATGACCCGGCATTTTCATTTTATCCTTCAGTCGCTGTATCCGGAAATGCGGTTCATGTTGTATGGCAAGATGCCCGTGACGGGAATAATGAGATTTATTATAAACATAATCCTACGGGAGATCCGGTCGGAATAAATGAACCCCTGATCAGCGGAAATAAAATTGGGGTCTCTCCGAATCCGTTCACCGATGAAATTACCGTCAGCAACAGCAAGAATGAACCCTGTGAAATAATAATTTATGATATTACTTCAAGGAAAATAATGCAAAAGAAATTTACAAACACCGTGAATCTGAATACCTCTCTGATTGGAAAAGGAATTTATATTTTCGAAATAAAGAACAAAGAAACAATCCTAAGGAAAGGAAAGATTGTAAAAGAATGATGATGAAGTTTTTCTTAGTGAAAGTAAAAACATCCGGTACTTATTATATGGTATTAAGGGAATGCTGGTTAAATTATTCCAGATGTGCATTTACCGCACCGGTAGTACAGCTGTCATGCAGAGTACAATGAACCCCTTTGGCGGCAGATTTCACATCCAGCATGGCTGAATTATCGGGCACTGAACCGTCGTAATTAATTGCAACCTAAGCGATGACTGAACTGTTCAGAACCATGAATAATAGACAGAGCAGATTTTTCATGGGGTCGTTGGGATTGAAGTAACGGCTATTTGGTTTCTAATTTTTCTATGCGTTTAATTAACTCTGTATTTTGATTTTTCAGTTCTTCGATCATCGCTTGCTGCTCCTGTATGGCTTTTATCATTGGCACAACAAAATCGGAGTAACGCAGCGACAATAACTTCCCGCTCTTATCCACACCGCTGAAATCATAGTTGATACTTTTAGCGGCTGTTTCCACATCCTGAGCGAGTAATCCGCTGAAAGTCATTTTTTCAATATCCTGCTTTCTATCGTATTCAGCAGTATCTTTAACCCCCAGCATTTCGTTTTCCTTCTCAATGTTATAATGATAAGTCAGAGGTTATAGCAAGTTAATAAATGCAAGTCCCGGTACAGTAAACTGCACATCTTTCTTAATCCTTTCGTCAGAAAAAGTTGACCACCCTACCTGGCCTCCAATGCTTGTTATGCCTGCATTTCCAAATCGTATTTTATCGGGTTCATCTACAACCGCATTATAGCCAATGGCTGTTGCATTGGATAACGAACCGGAAGATACATTTGAAATATATCCTATGAGCGTGTTGTAACTACCGTTCAGGTTGTTTTCGTCGGCACCATTGCCAATCCCGAGATTGAAGCTGCCTGTTGTCTGTCTCAGTGCGTTTACCCCTAAGGCGCTGTTCTCATTTCCTTCAGAATTTAGGTTTAAGGCATAAAAACCTAACGCTGTATTATAGTTACCGATAATATTTGATTCCGAAGCATTATAACCAAACGCCGAATTATCATAGCCATCGATATTTTTGACAAGAGAACGAAATCCCACAGCAGTATTATAATAACCAGATGAATTATTTAAAAGTGATTTGCTTCCCACAGCTGTGTTTCTTGTGGCATATTGTGCATAGGCATAGGTATTATTGTTAAACAAAGCCGAATCACCAACGGCAACACCATCAAAGGCGATATAGTTGTGATAAAGAGCGCAGTTACCAATTGCAACATTTGAATACCCCGAACTATTAGAATACATTGAACCATACCCGGCAGAAACATTATTGCTGCCAGTTATATTGGTATATAAAGTTTGATTCCCTAAAGCAGTATTTTTAGAACCGCTGGTATTTGCATTCATGGCCAGATAACCGAATGAAGTATTATAGTTAGAGTTTGCTCCCTCAATTCTTCCGGCTTTCTGGTTGTTCTCTTTTAGCATAAGCGCTTGGCCATCGGTAGTTCCGATAAAATTTGTTGCAGGGTTCGTTCCGCTATTGCCTGTAAGGCTCCAGCCGGTAACGCCACCTACCATTGCCCATACAGGGATTCCACTGGTGCCGGAATTAAAATAAAACCCTGGCGTGTTGTCCGTTTGATAGACGATTAACCCCGCTGCCGGGCTGATAATGGCATTTCGCTGGGTCATGGTCATCCTTGGTAATAACACACCTTTTGCGGTAGATTTCACATCCAGCATGGCTGAATTATCGGGCACTGAACCGTCGTTATTAATTGCAACCTGGGCGATGACTGGACTGTTCAGAACCATGAATAATAGACAGAGCAGATATTTCATAGGGTTGTTGGGGTTGAAGCAACGGTTATTTGGTTTCTAATTTTTCGATGCGTTTTATCAAATCCAGATTTTGGTTTTTCATTTCTATCATCATTGCTTGCTGCTCCTGATTTTGATTTCTCAAATCTTCAATCATTGCCTGCTGTTCCTGTATTGATTTAACCAATGGCACAACAAAATCAGAATAACGTAAGCCGTATTGCGCGTCATCATTTTTAGGCGCATCCACCCCGCTGAACTGGTAACCAATTTGTTTGGCTGCCTGTTCAACATCCTGGGCGATAAATCCACTGTAAACAACTTTTTCCTTTTCTGCAATTGCGGCTATCTCTTCAGCAGTTTTTTCATGCCGTTTTTCTCCTTCGCGCTGCACCGTTGGCTTATTTTTATCCAGGATGGCATTTATTGAAGCAATATCAAGAGTATAGGTAACAGGTTTCAGCAATTTGATAAATTCCAGGCCAGGGACATTTGCAGAAATATTCTTTTTATACCTGCGATCCGAAGGAAATGTAGTCCAGCCGGCATAACCGCCAATGCTGGTAATGCTGGTATTGCCGATAACCACTTTGTTGGATGCATTCACTTTGGCATCGTAGCCCAGGGCCATGCAGTTCGAGAATCCTGTAGCAGTAGGATAAGCAAGAGTTCCCAGAAAAGTGCCATTTGAGAATGCATAGTAATCACCCGCTGAGAATCCCATACAAGTATTGTTAGAGGAATTGGTATAATATGAAGCGAACGTTCCCGAAGCAGTATTGTAGTCCCCGGTTGAGCTTAAAGAAAGTGCATCGAGTCCACTTGCGGTGTTATACGATCCTGTTAAGTTGTTAATAAGTGCACCATAACCATGTGCTGAGTTATAATTTCCGGAAGTGTTTGAATACATGGACCGAAAACCGCTGGCAGTATTATAAATGCCTGTAGTGTTAGATGACAAAGCCTGATTACCAACTGCAACATTATTAGTTCCACTTGTATTTGAGGATAGGGCACTTAAGCCAGTGGCCACATTATCCGACCCGGTTGTGTTGTTACCAAGCGCGAATTGCCCATCGGCCAGATTATAATTTCCGGAAGTGTTGGACATAAGCGCCTGCATTCCGCTGGCAGTGTTAAAGCACCCGGTTGTATTGGAAAGCAGGGCATTTATTCCGATAGCGGTGTTGTTATTTCCGGTTGTGTTGTTAAAAAGAGCGCTTGGGCCACAGGCTGTATTGCCGCTTCCTGTAGTATTTGCATATAATGCCTGGGTGCCAATGCCTGTGTTAGAATTTCCTGAAGTGTTTAAATAGAGTGCCTGATAACCAATGGCTGTGTTTAACGCTCCCGTTGTGTTATAGGCTAGTGCAATTGCACCATTCGCAGTATTATAGCTTCCTGCTGTGTTGTATGAAAGTGCCTGATTTCCTACGGCAGTGTTATTAAATCCATTCGTGTTGGAGTAAAGAGCTTGCTTGCCTATTGCTGAATTATTTACTCCTGTATTTGAAGGGTTCAGAGCATTTATACCAAACGAGGTATTGATTAATCCAATATATCCGGATCTTTCATTATTTCTTCTGAAAATAACATCTTTGTTATCGGTGGTTCCAATAAAGTTTGTGGAAGCGCTTGTTCCGGCATTACCGGTTAATCCCCATGCGTTGGCAGTGCCCAGTTGCACCCAGGTTGAACTGGTTCGAATGAACAGGCTGTTAATATCTGTGTCGAAAACCACCAGCCCAGTGGCCGGTGATACAATTGCATTGCGCTGCGCTGTTGTCATGCGCGGTGGCAGAAAGCCTTTAGCGGTTGATTTCACATCCAGCATGGCTGAATTATCAGGTAATGAACCATCGGTATTGATGGCGACCTGGGCATAAGTAGTTAATCCAATTGCCAGGAAAAGCAGAAAAAGAAGGTTTTTCATACTCTGAGCTTTATATTCATTTTCGTTCCAATGCTTCGATACGTTTTGTCAATTCGACAATCTTTTATTCTGGTTGTCGATGATGGTTTGTTGTTCCTGTAAAG
This sequence comes from Bacteroidales bacterium, assembly GCA_025350385.1. Lineage (GTDB taxonomy): Bacteria > Bacteroidota > Bacteroidia > Bacteroidales > UBA4417 > UBA4417. Next base: position 10,372 of record JANXXZ010000131.1, on the reverse strand, counting down.
CCTTTACCAATGGCACAACAAATTCATCATAGCGCAGGCCATACATATCCTTTTCATTGCTCGGAGCATCCACCCCGCTGAATGTATAACCGATTTTCTTTGCCGCTGACTCTACTTCCTGGGCAATAAAACCGGTTGTGGTTTCGCTGAGCGCTTCCGTTTTGTAAGTTGACGAAGCGGCTGTGTTTTCTTTGGCTTGTTCCTGCTTCCTGCTGTTTAAGCCGGTGAAATCATTCACAGACTCCCTGTTTACTTTATAGGTAACCGGGCGCAATTGATTAATAAATGCCAATCCGGGTACATCTTCCCTTATATTTACTTTGAATCTTCCATCACTCAGAACAGTCCAGCCTACCTGTCCTCCAATGGAATTTACAAAGACATTTCCGATGCGTACCATATCAGTTGCAGTAGCAGTAGCATCAATACCTATACAGGTAGTATTGGACAATCCGGCTGCAGAGGGGCCGGTGTTATACCCCAACGCGGTATTATATGAACCGGAAACATTGTTCACCAGTGAGTTAGCCCCGATAGAGGTATTTTGAAAACCTGAACCGGTAGTTTGTGAAGCGTGATAACCCACAGCGGTATTTAAATCTGATAAATTGTCGCGCAACGCTTCTCTTCCGTTGGCAGTATTAGCATTACCAGCCAGGTTATTGTATAGTGCTGCTACTCCCGATGATGTATTGTCAATTCCGGTAGTGTTGGAAGTTAAGGAAACATAACCCAACGCACAATTATTGAACCCGTTGGTATTATGCAGAAGTGCCGATGAGCCGTATGTCGAATTCTGATATCCTGTGGTATTTAAGTTCAGTGACTGGAAACCGCTAGCTGTATTAAGAAAGCCTGTTGTGTTGGTAAAAAGCGCATCAGCTCCGTAGGATGTGTTATCATAGTTCGTGGTATTGGAATAAAGATACTCATTTCCACAGGCTGTATTATTCGATCCTGTAGTGTTGGAGAGGAGAGAATTACTACCGGCGGATGTGTTATTAATTCCTGTTGTGTTTGTATAAAGTGAATTATTCCCTGCGGCTGTATTATTACTCCCAGTCGTATTTGAATAAAGTGAACTGTTTCCGTAGGCTGTGTTGTAATAGCCATCAGTATTGAAATAAAGTGCAGATCTTCCGGTTGCTGTGTTCAGAGATCCTGTTGTGTTGTGAAAAAGAGCCTCGGCACCATAGGCTGTGTTTTGTTCGCCTGTAGTAGTGGAATAAAGAGCTCTATACCCCACAGCTGCATTAAAACTACCTGTTGTATTATTAGGAAGAGCATCTTTCCCGACTGCAGTATTCATACTTCCGGTTGTATTCATCATAAGCGCCTGAAATCCATGCGCTGTATTTTCAGTTCCGGTTGTATTGTTATAAAGTGCGTATACGCCATTTGCTGCATTTAAACTTCCGGTTGAGTTAAAATAAAGAGCTTCCGATCCGATTGCTGTGTTATTAAAACCCGTTGTATTGGAATAAAGCGTCAATTCGCCAATGGCTGTATTCCAGTAACCGCTGGTGTTGGATAAAAGTGCCTGCTGGCCAACAGCTGTATTGTTTATTCCTGTAGTATTTGATTTGAGTGTTTGGTATCCTAATGATGTGTTGAATAACAAATGATCTACTTTCCCGGCCAACTCATAATTTACCTTGAAAGTAAGGGGGACATTATCGGTGGTTCCTATAAAATTAGTGCCAGGTGTTGTACCGCTATTACCATTCAGACCCCAGCCGGAACTGTATCCGTTCATTACCCATACAGGGGTTGTGCCATTGCCGGAATTATAATAAAAGCCGGGGGAATTATCAGTCTGATAAATCATTAGCCCTGTGGCCGGGCTGGCTATAGCATTTCGCTGGGTTTGTGTCATCCTCGGGATCAACAAGCCTTTTGCGGTTGATTTTACATCCAGCATGGCTGAATTGTCAGGCACTGAGCCATCAGTATTAATTGCAACCTGCGACCGGGCATTTATAGTCAATGCCAGTAATACCAAAATTAGTAGTTTCTTCATACAAAGTTATGTGATTGTTATAATTATTTCTTCCCTGATTTTTCGATAATTTGTCTTAATTCATCAATTTGAGTTTTCAAGTCATCAATTGTACGTTCAAGTGCTGCATTGGTTGCTTTTTGTTTTTCATTTTCAGCATTCAATTCCTGCACAGCCTTTACCAGTGGTACAACGAATTCATCATAGCGCAGGCCATATATATCATGTTCGTTTTTAGGAGCATCCACCCCGCTGAAAGTATAACCGATTTTCTTTGCCGCTGATTCTACTTCCTGGGCAATAAAGCCGGTTGTGGTTTCACTGAGCGTTTCCGTTTTGTAAGTTGACGAAGCAGCTGAGTTTTCTTTGGCTTGTTCCTGCTTCCTGCTGTTCACACCGGTGAAATCATTTACTGATTCCCTGTTAACCCTATATGTCACAGGGCGGAGCTGGCTGATAAAGGCTAGTCCGGGTACATCTTCCTGTATATTTTCCTTGAATCTTCCATCACTCAGAACTGTCCAGCCTACCTGTCCGCCAATTGAATTCACGAATACATTACCGATGCGCACCATATCAGTTGCAGTAGCAGTAGCATCAATACCTATACAGGTAGTATTGGACAATCCGGCTGCATTGGGGCCTGTGTTAAACCCCAACGCGGTATTATATGAGCCGGTTACATTGTTCACCAGTGAGTTAGCCCCGATAGCGGTATTTTGAAAACCTGAACCGGTAGTTTGTGAAGCATGATAGCCCACAGCGGTATTTAAATCTGATGTGTTATCACGCAACGCTTCTCTCCCGTTGGCAGTATTTGCATTACCAGCCAGGTTATTGTAAAGCGCTGCTACTCCCGATGATGTATTGTCAATTCCGGTGGTATTGGAAGTTAAGGAAACATAACCCAACGCACAATTATTGAACCCTGCGGTATTATGCAGAAGAGCCCATGTGCCGTATGCCGAATTCTGATATCCTGTGGTATTTAAGTTCAGTGACTGGAAACCATTAGCTGTATTCAGAGAACCTGTTGTGTTTGTAAAAAGTGCATTAGCTCCGTAAGATGTGTTATTATTACCTGTGGTATTGGAATAAAGACATTCATTTCCACTGGCTGTATTATTTGTTCCGGTTGTGTTTGCAAGGAGTGAATTACTACCGGCGGCTGTATTATTATTTCCTATTGTATTGGAATACAGTGAACTGTTCCCGGTGGCCGTGTTATGAAATCCAGTTGTATTGGTAAAAAGTGCATTGGCTCCAAAGGCTGTGTTTTCAAATCCTGTTGTGTTGGAATTAAGGGCAGCACCTCCGGTAGCTGTGTTTTGGGATCCTGTTGTATTAGAATAAAGCGACTGAAAACCACTGGCTGTATTATAATTTCCTTGCGTGTTATTATAGAGTGCATTGTCACCGTTAGCTGTATTCAGATATCCTGTTGTATTGAATCGGAGTGAAAGATGACCGTATGCTGTATTATTATAACCTGTTGTATTGGAATATAATGATTCAACTCCAATGGCTGTGTTAGAAGATCCTGTTGTATTGGAATATAGCGCCCAATAACCAGCGGCAGTGTTATTTAACCCGGTTGTATTGGAATAAAGTGTTTCTTCTCCGACTGCTGTGTTTTGGTAACCTGATGTGTTTGAATGAAGGGCATTACTACCTATGGCTGTGTTATACCCTGCCGTACTTGTGGAGTTAAAAGCATTCAATCCATACGAGCAATTATTATTTCCAATAAAACCTGCCCAACTGTTATTTCTCTTAAAAATTAAATCGTTATTATCGGATGTGCCTAAATAATTTGTGGCAGGGTTTGTTCCTGAGTTACCGGTTAATCCCCAGGCGTTGGCTGTGCCCAATTGCATCCAGGCAGCGTTGGTTCGCATGAACAGGCTGTTGACATCCGTATCGAATACAACAAGCCCTGTGGCCGGCGATGCAATGGCATTGCGCTGCAGGGTTGTCATCCGGGGGAGCAGGAAGCCTCTTGAAGTTGATTTTACATCCAGCATGGCTGAATTATCCGGTGCCGAGGCATCAGTATTGATGGCAACCTGGGCAAGGGCTGAAACATTCAGAGCCAGGAATAAAATAAAGAGCAGATTTTTCATAGGGTCGTTGGGGTTCGGATACTGGTTATTTGGCTTCTAATTTCTCAATGCGTTGCATCAATTCGTCTATCTTTTTATTCTGATTATCAATGATGGCCTGTTGTGATTCGTTTCGGGCATTCAATTCCTGCACAGCCTTTACCAGTGGAACAACAAATTCATCGTATCGCAGGCCATACATATCTTTTTCATTTTTGGGTGCATCTACCCCGCTGAAATTATACCCGATCTTCTTTGCCGCTGTTTCTACTTCCTGGGCAATAAAGCCGGTTGTGGTTTCACTAAGCGCTTCAGTTTTGTAGGTTGACAAACCAGCAGTGTTATCTTTGGCTTGTTCCTGCTTCCTGCTGTTTACACCGGTAAAATCATTTACCAGCTCCCTGTTCACCTTATACGTTACAGGGCGGAGCTGGCTGATAAATGACAGCCCGGGGACATCTTCCTTTACATTTTCCTTAAACCGCCCGTCGCTCAGCGTAGTCCAGCCTACCTGGCCGCCTATTGAATTCACATAAACGTTCCCTATTCGCACCATATCAGTAGCAGTGGCTGTTGCATCCGTTCCGATGCAGGTGGTATTGGACCAATCCACATTTGGCCCTGTATTGTACCCGACTGCTGTATTATAAGACCCGTTAACAAGGAGAAAAAGTGAATTGGCACCAATAGCTGTATTCTGGAATCCAATGGTATTGCTCAATAAAGCATCGAATCCGTTGCTGGTATTATTTGTTCCGGTTGAATTATAATAGAGTGCACCTGTGCCTGTTGAAGTGTTATAGCTTCCTGTTGTATTGGAATAGAGCGAGACTTCACCGCTTGCTGTATTATAATTGCCTGTGGTATTGTTTGTTAATGCGTTAAACCCGTTGGCTGTATTGTAATATCCGGTAATATTCCCGTTAAGGGCTGCCGCACCGAAGGCTGTATTGCCTTCACCCGAAGTGTTATTGTACAAGGAGTAATACCCTCCTGATGTATTGAAGTTGCTGGTGCTGTTATGTAAGGCCACCTGACCCAGGGCGGTGTTTCCATAACCCATGGTATTTGAAAAAAGGGCTCCGTATCCGATGGCGGTATTCTGGTCACCTATGGTATTTAAATAAAGGGCCTGATTTCCTACCGCGGTGTTATTGTAACCGGTTGTATTAGAATATAATGCATCTGTTCCGTTTGCAGTATTTAAGTTACCGGTTGAGTTTGAAAACAGCGCATCCATGCCGGTTGCTGTATTATTGTTGCCTGTAGTGTTGTTGCTGAGTGAAAGGTACCCGGCAGCTGTATTGTTGATTCCAACCGTATTGCTGCCAAGCGAACTGTTGCCGATGGCTATATTATTTGAACCGGTTGTGTTGCCAAAGAGAGAATTAAGACCCTGCGCAGTATTATTGGTTCCGGTTGAGTTGGAGTAAAGGGCCTGCGCTCCGGCGGCGGTATTGGAGCTTCCAGTTGTATTGCTAAAAAGAGCATTTGTTCCGTCGGCCGTATTGGAACCTCCGGTAGTGTTATGCGTCAGCGCATCTGCCCCGTTAGCGGTATTTCCATTCCCGGTAGTATTTGATAAAAGCGTATAGCTTCCGTTTGCTGTATTATTGCTTCCCGTCGTATTGGTTAACAGCGCCTGAACACCAAAAGCAGTGTTGTAATTTCCCGAGGCGTTGCCGAAAAGAGCTTCAGAACCATTAGCAGTATTGTATATACCGGTTGTATTATTGTACAGGGATCTGAATCCACCGGCTGTGTTTCCGGTTCCTACCGTATTGAGGTATAGGGACTGGTAACCACCCGCAGTATTATTACTACCGGTTATGTTGGAATAAAGAGCGCTGCTTCCATTGGCCGTATTTAAAATTCCGGTTGTATTAAAATGCAAGGCATTAAATCCGTTCGCAAGATTGCTGCTTCCGGAAGTATTGGAAAAGAGGGTTCCGGTTCCCTCAGCTGTGTTTTCATCTCCTGTTGTATTCGCAGAAAGAGCATTTGTTCCGATAGCAGTGTTGGATGAACCTGATAAATTGGAATAAAGGGCGCCGGATCCTGTGGCAGTATTTTGAAACCCGGTTGTATTGGAATAAAGGGCGCTGCTTCCGTTTGCAGTATTCGTATTACCGGTAGTGTTGGAGTAAAGGGCCGAAACTCCGTCTGCAGTGTTATTGTTTCCTGTTGTATTGGATGTAAGTGCCTGATAACCGCTGGCAGTATTGCTGCTTCCGCTTGTGTTGCTGTAGAGCGAAGAAAAACCGGCGGCAGTATTCTGAGTCCCCGTTGTGTTGGAATAAAGGGCACTACTGCCGGTTACTGTATTGTAACTGCCCGTTGTGTTGGAATTCAGGGCATACGATCCGCTGGCGGTGTTGTTGATTCCTGTCGTGTTGGCTGTGAGTGTCTGAAACCCGCTGGCAGTATTGTTACTTCCTGTAGTATTCCAGAATAGTGAATTATAACCGCTGGCAGTATTTTGAAACCCTGTTGTATTGTAATAGAGAGCATAACTCCCGTTGGCTGTATTTGAATACCCCGTAGTGTTGGCATAGAGCGCATTATTTCCCAGGGCTGCATTCCGGTTACCGGTGGTATTATGATTCAAGGAATTTGCCCCTATGGCTGTATTTTCGGTTCCTGTTGTATTTGAAATGAAGGAGAAGCCACCCAGGGAAAGATTGTTGGAAGTTGTTTCGATTTTCCCAGATGGAAAGTTATTTACTTTAAACAAGAGCGGGATATTATCAGTGGTCCCGATAAAGTTAGTGCCGGCCGAAGTGCCGCTGTTACCGCTTAATCCCCAGCCGGAACCGCTTCCGCTGATAACCCAGGCCGGATTTGCACCATTGCCGGAATTATAATAAAAGCCCGGAGAATTATCCGTCTGATAAATCATAAGCCCGGTGGCAGGGCTGGCAATTGCGTTTCTCTGGGCCTGCGTCATCCTTGGAATCAACAAGCCTTTAGCGGTTGATTTTACATCCAGCATGGCTGAATTATCAGGTACTGAGCCATCGGTATTGATGGCTACCTGGGCTGTGGATACGACCGTGAACAGTGTGATGCAAGACAATACCAGGATTAGCTTCTTCATAGGTTAGAGATTTATTAATGGTCATTTACAAAACGGACACTAATTCACCAATGCGGTCTGAAAATCAGCCACACAGTCAGAAAAACAAATTTGAATGGGATTATGTAAACGGGTAGGCATAACAAATGTAGACATTTATATATCTATTATAAACCAACAAAAAGGGAAATGGATCAATTTCTCTCAAATCATTTTTATAAAATGGGATGATTTTCAACTATTTAAACAGAAAATTCTGCAACAGTATTTTCTGAAAATTATAAAAATCAATGATATCATATTCATTATCAATTAATTGACAGGGAGGACATTTAGTTGTCCGTTGCCTCGAATCTACCCAACCTGTAACTTGACCTTATGAAAAACCTCACCACAGGGCAGCAGAGGGTCATGGGAATTTCCTTTTTGTCGCATAACAGCGTGGATCTAACCCCGAAAGAGATGGGATTGCAGGCAGAATAACGAGCCCGGACGATTATATCTGAATCCTGAATTTCCCTTACATAAAATAGGCAGGGAATTACCCTGCCTATTTTGATTAAGAATACAGTCAAATCAATGGCGTTAGTGTTTAATCACTATCTGTCGCCTGATTTGATTATCATCTGTTTTCAGCACAATAGTATAGATTCCGTTCGGAATTGACTTGAAATCAACCAATTCTTTTAAATAAACAGAAAGGACAGTCGGAACCTTATAGTACACCGTTTTTCCCAACGCATCCATCACCTGAATCTCAAGGAGTCTTTCATTTCCCGAATTGCTGTATTCTATCCAGAACTCCCCTTTGCTCGGATTAGGATATACATTCAAGATAGTTTTCACGGCTTCAGGTATATAGACATTGAGAATCTGGATGATGTTTGAAGGTTCGGACGAGCAACCATTTATAGTTACAATCACGTAAAAATCTCCATTATGATCAGGGAAATAGTTTTGATTGACAGCTCCGGGGATCGGCCCGTTCTCGTCATACCATTGATTTCCGGCTACTGCATTGCTCTCGAGGTTTGTTCCGATAATTCTGATTAAGGGCATTTCCGGTTTTGCATTTACAGTGATAGTAAGAGGGGGTGAAACCGCTCCGTTTCCACAACCGTTTATCCCAAATACATTAATATCCCCTGAGATAGCGTTCAGTGAGTAATCGACCGTTATGGAGCTAGCATTCATTCCACTCACAACCGATGCATTGGCAGGAATGGTCCATGAATATCCGGTCGCATTGATTATCGGATCAATTGAATAGACTACCAATAAACTGCCCTGGCAAACTGTTGACAGTCCAGTCACAGCTCCGGCAGCCGTTGGTAAATCTCCGACAGTGAGATCAAATTCGGGTGATACAGAGCCTGCACCGCAAGTATTCAGTCCATACACTGAAATGATGCCAGTTGAAGCGCCTGAACCAATGCTAACGTTTACACTGTTGGTACCTGTGCCCGAATTGACTACAACACCCGGAGGGAAAGACCATACATAGGAACTTGCATTCAACACCGGGGCTATTGAGTATGTAACATCGTCATCTTCCAGGCAAACTGACGAAGGACCAGCAATAGCTCCTGCAGGCAGAGGAACCGGATTAACCACGACACTATAAACTGTTGGATTTGCCGGCGCGCAACCGTTTGCATTAAAATAGCTTACTTGTACCCATTGGGTTCCGGAGATATTCCAAAGTACCTGGATCTGCTCATATCCTTGAGCTGATTGTATGATTCCCCCGTCTGAAGTGCTCCAGATATAATCGGACATCCCCGCATCAGTGGTATAGATTGTGCCCAGTTCATTTACACAGACTTCCGGCGGACCTGTTATCAGTGGAACCGGAGCCGGGTTGACAACTACCGTATAAGCAGGAGATGGCGCTCCGGAACCAAACGAATTGGTACCATAAACCGTTATTGTTCCAGAAACAGCTGAATATGAATAATTTACAGTAATTGAGTTTGTATTTTCACCATATACTATTTCCGCTCCGACAGGGACTGACCAAACATAAGAGGTTGCATTCGGAATAGCTTCGACTGAGTATATGACTCCCAAGGAGCCCTGGCAAACCTCATCATCGCCGGAGATAACTCCAGCCGGAGGTGGAATTGAGACTACTGTTACCGGATAAACCACGGCGACTGATGCCGTACACCCGTTTTCATTGGTATAGATAACGCTGACAGATTCGGCACCTTGCACATTCCAAAGAACTGTTATAGTACTACTCGTGCTGGTACCTCCTGCAGTTGGTGTTCCACCTGCAGAAACGGCCCATACATAATCAGTCATACCGTCTTCGGTGGAATAAACCTGAGTTGTACCTATACCTGCTGGTGTAAGACCTGAAATACCCGGAACAGGCAATGGGTTTACCGTTACAGTAACACTGTTGCTTTGGGTACAACCGGTAGCCGTAATGGTTTCCACAACCGTATACGTTGTAGTCACCAGCGGGCTGACGGATGGATCGGGAAGGTTTGAAGAAAATCCTGCCGGCACTGATGTCCAGCTGTAGGTACTTCCTGGTACTGCTGAAGCGCCAAGGGAAGTGAAATCATTTATGCAGATCGCCCTGTCGGCTCCGGCCGCAGCAGCAGGTAAAGGATTAATCGTTACAACATGCGTTGTTGTGGCCGGGCCATTACAACCCGCGGCACTGGCAGTGATGGTAGTTGTCCCGTTCCATCCGGCTGAATAAGTAACTGCTCCTGTTAACGCTACAATTGTATTACCGCCTGCTAAACTTGCTGCATCGAGGCTGTATGTAATACCTGTTGAATTGGATGCTGTTGTGGAATTGGTTACAATCCCGGCGCCCTGGCAACGGCTTGATGTTGCCGGTGAGAAGGCTGAAATGGTTACTGTTGGGGTTACGGTTACAACGTGTATGGATGTGACAGGCCCATTACAACCAGCGGCGCTGGCAGTGATGATGGTTGTCCCGCTCCATCCGGCTGAATAGGTTACTGTAGCTGTTAATGCGTCTATCGTATTCCCTCCAGTTAGGCTCGCTGCATCCAGGCTATAGGAAATACCTGTGGAGTTGGAGGCCGTTGTAGTGGTTGTCACAGTCCCTGCTCCCTGGCATCGGGCTGAAGTTGCCGGTAAGAATGCAGCTATGGTTACTGTAGGAGTTACTGTTACTATATGCGTGGTTGTGGCAGGACCGTTACAACC
>JANXXZ010000284.1 GCA_025350385.1 Bacteroidales bacterium | reverse complement strand
ATCTAGGATAAGCAGGTTTACCGGTTCGAGCAGCAGCTTTATCATCGCCAGGCGGGTCCGTTCTCCGCCCGAAAGTACTTTCACCTTTTTATTCCAGCTGTCACCTCCAAACATAAATGCTCCGAGTATATCCTTGATTCTGGTTCGGATATCACCTTTCGCCACATCGTCAATGGTCTGAAAAACGGTAAGATCTTCATCCAGCATCGATGCCTCATTCTGTGCAAAATAACCGATCATTACATTATGGCCGAGAGTGAGTTTTCCATCATAATCAATTTCCTTCATCATGCTTTTAACGAGCGTTGACTTGCCTTCACCGTTTTTTCCCACAAATGCCACCCGTTCACCGCGCTGAATCATCAGGTTGGCGTTTGCAAACACGGTATGGTTTCCATATCTTTTGGCCATGTCCTCAATCACCACAGGGTAACTGCCCGATCGGGGTGAAGGGGGGAATTTCAGTCGAAGAGCGGATCTGTCTTCTTCATCCACTTCAACAGTCTCCAGTTTTTCCAGCATCTTGACCCTCGATTGCACCTGGTTTGTTTTGGAATAAGTGCCCCGGAAACGCTCTATAAAATCCTGGTTTTCAGCGATGAATTTTTGTTGTTCGTCAAACTGTTTCTGTTGTTGCCCGCGACGATCCTTGCGAAGTTCGAGGTAAAGTGAATAACTTACCTTGTAATCGTAAATGCGGCCCATGGTCACCTCGATGGTTCGTGTGGTAATATTATCGACAAAGGCCCTGTCGTGTGAGATGACGATCACTGCTTTGGCGCTGTTGATCAGGAAATCTTCAAACCACTGGATCGATTCAATATCCATGTGGTTTGTGGGCTCATCCAGCAGGATGAGATCGGGTTTTTGCAGCAGGATCTTTGCCAGTTCAATGCGCATGCGCCATCCGCCACTGAATTCTGAGGTAGGACGGGTGAAATCGGTACGTACGAATCCAAGCCCGATGAGGATTTTCTCTACTTCGGCATCGTAATTAATCTCTTCGATTGAATAAAATTTCTCGCTGAGCGCCGAAACCTGCTCAATAAGCTCATAATAGGCGGCTGATTCCTAGTCGGTCCGGGTAGTTAACTGTTGGTTCAGTTCTTCAATTTCCTTCTCCATTTTGAAAATATGGGCAAATGCCTGTGCGGCTTCTTCAAAAACAGTGCGGTTATCATGCGTCATCAGCTGCTGGGGCAGATAGGCGATTATAGTGTCCTTGGGTGATGATACTCTGCCGCGGGTGGGAGCTCTTTCCCCTGCAATAATCTTAAGAAGGGTTGATTTTCCTGCCCCGTTCTTCCCCATAAGGGCAATCCGGTCTTTTTCGTTAATTGAAAATGTAATTTCTTTAAAAAGAGTGGTTCCTCCAAACTCTACTGTCAGCCCGTCAATTGAAATCATTTAGTTCTTTTATGAGGGCGCAAAGGTACCCATTTTTAGGAAAACGATCGGACCGGCTTTGTTTCGGGAATATGATTGATCATGAAACTGAATATTTACCGACCTTTGCTTGAAAAGAGAACATGGTTTCAACCGGATTATAACCTTATAGATTTATGATACGAACCTTGCTGGTTATCCTTTTTCTTCTTTTTACATTCTCCTGGCAGAGTATGTCGCATACGCAAATAAAACAAGATGGAATAACCGTTCTCACTTATAATATCCGATATAACAATCCTGATGACGGGCCCAACGCCTGGCCTTCGCGCAGGGACCTGGTGACAGGCCTGATCCGCAAACAACACGTTGAGATTTTCGGATTACAGGAAGCCCTTATCAGCCAGGTCAGGGATATTGAGAATGCTTTCCCTGGATTCGGCAGGATAGGAGTGGGGCGGGATGACGGAAAGGATTCCGGTGAGTTTTCTTCTGTCTTTTACGATAAAAAGCACATTTCAGTGATAATATCAGGAACTTTCTGGCTTTCACAAACGCCTTCAGTGGCCGGGAGCAGGGGATGGGACGCTGCCTGCAACCGCATTGTCACCTGGGCCAGGCTGAAAGAAATTAAAACCGGGAAGTCGTTTTTTTATTTCAATACCCATTTCGATCATGAAGGCGAAGTTGCAAGGCGGAACAGCGCTTTGCTGGTTTTGCATGCTATTGACTCAATAGCCGGAAAATACCCAGTTATTCTGACAGGTGATTTTAATGCTGTCCCGGATGCTGAACCCATCCGGATTCTGACTGACAAATCTGATCCAACGTGTATGCTTGACTCCAGGGTTATTTCAGCTCATTTAACAGGTCCGGCATATACATATACCGGATTTGAAGTCGGGGTATTGCCGGGTGAAAGGATTGATTATGTTTTTGTTAAGCACGTTTCAAAAGTGATCTCTCAACGTGTGCTTAACGATCACCAGGGGAAGTACTATGCTTCGGATCATCTGCCGGTGGTGGTTCATCTGGCGTTTTAGTTTCGCTTTTGAATGCGTTGAAAATAATCGTCCTGACCTTAAATATTTACCACGGAGACACTAAGGGCACTGAGGGACACTGAGTTGGATGATTGAGTAGACAATCTATCATAATATTTAGTCAATCAGCCCAAGAAAAATTTAGATTGAAGAAAATGAATAGATTCAAGATAATGGTTGCTTGTGGGTTGTTCAGTTTGACCGTGATGGCTCAGACGGATGGAGATTTCAATTACAAGCAAGTAAATACGGTCCGGGTGCTGGATACAAATGGTCATGAACTGGCTTTCCCCTTTGCCGGGGGGCTGAACAGCTGCCAGTTCGGCAGCATTGATCTGAATCGTGACGGGGTTAAGGATTTAGTGGTATTTGACCGGCATGGAAACCGGCTGCTCACTTTTATAAATAATAATGTTCCTGGTAGTATCAGTTATTCATATGCACCTCAGTATGTTGCCAAATTTCCGCCACTCAGGGAATTAATGGAACTGGTGGATTATAACGACGACGGGAAGGAAGATATTTTTACCTATACAACCGGCGGAATCAAGGTTTATCGGAATGATTCAGATACAGCACTTCGGTTTACACAGGTAACTCATCCCTATTTAACCTCGCTGCAGGGTATTACGCTTACCAATATATTGGTTACTTCTGCCGATTATCCTGCAATCGCTGACATTGACGGCGACGGCGACCAGGATATCCTTACATTCTGGGGCCTGGGTTCGTTCGTTGAATGGCATAAAAATATGTCCATGGAGCTTTATGGGACAGCCGATTCACTTGTGTTTGTAAAATCGTCAAACTGCTGGGGACGATTTGCTGAAGGGGCTGAATCAAATGCCATTATCCTGGATACCTGTGTGAGTTTCGACCAATCCAGGCAGTTGAAGGACAGCGATCCGAAACACACCGGTTCAACCTTGCTGGCATACGACTTTAATGACTCAGGGCGGAAAGACCTGGTGATCGGCGATGTGGATTTCCCGGGTGTAATCGCATTGACCAATGGCGGGACTGCTGATACAGCCGTTATGATTTCCCAAACTACTGATTTCCCGACTACTGTTCACCCGGTTAACATACCTTCTTTCCCGGCAGTCACGCTCATTGACGTGAATAACGACGGGCATCCCGATATGCTGGTTTCCCCTTTTGATCCAAGCCTAGTGCGTTCACAGAACAACCACAGTTGTTGGCTCTACCTGAATTCCGGGAAAAAATCTGCCGCTTACCCCGGTTTCAGTTTTCAGCAGGATGATTTCCTTCAGGATGAGATGCTTGACTTCGGCTCAGGTGCCTACCCGGTTTTTTTCGATTATAACGGCGATGGGTTGCAGGATCTGATTGTCGGGAATTTTGGTTATCTGGATACTTCTTATTACACCCCTGCAACAGGTCTTGTCTGTGAATACGTTTCTTCACTTGCGCTTCTTAAAAACATCGGGACACATCAGCAACCTGCTTTTCAGCTTATTGATCGCGATTACCTTGGCTTGAGTGACCTAAAAATGCAATCCCTGGTCCCCGCGATCGGCGATGTAAATGGCGACGGAGTTCCCGACCTTTTATGCGGAAATTCAAAGGGAAAGTTTGTATACCTTCAGAATTATGCATCAGTCGGACAGCCGGCTGATTTCATTCTGAATGACCCGGCCTACAGGCAGCTTGGTGTAGGTAATTTCAGCGCTCCTCAGATCATTGACCTGGATGTTGATGGATTGAATGATATAATCAGCGGAAAACGGGATGGTACACTTACTTATTTTAAGAATATCGGTCCCGCTTCAAATCCACAATACACCCGCGTTACCGATTCGCTTGGAGGAATTGATGTTACCAATACATCACTTTCTTATTTCGGGTACAGTGTGCCAGCATTCCTGAAAGGCAATGATGGTAAAATCAGCCTTTATGTGGGTTCGGAATTCGGTGATGTATTTGTTTATAAAGACATTGAAGGGAATTTATCCGGTAAATTCACCCTGGCCGGCACATTGAACGGGGTAAAGGAAGGCTGGAGATCGGCTGTCGCGGCCGGAAACCTCGACGGAGATTCCTTGACTGATTTGTTTGTCGGGAATTATTCAGGTGGGATTGGTTACTTTGAAGGCATTAAAGTTTCGGCAAACAGTATCCATGGTCCGGATCAGGAAGCAGATTATAAACTTTTAATAAGGCCTAACCCGGCAACTGAATCGATCAGCCTTGAAATACCAGGAGCTGAGAATGTCGGTA
This sequence comes from Bacteroidales bacterium, assembly GCA_025350385.1. Classification (GTDB taxonomy): domain Bacteria; phylum Bacteroidota; class Bacteroidia; order Bacteroidales; family UBA4417; genus UBA4417. The sequence goes on along the minus strand of JANXXZ010000284.1, from coordinate 14,373 downwards.
GCTGTGAAATAGAAATTTACGATTTGCCGGGGAAGAGAGTTCTTTATATAGAAATGGTTACCGGCTTTCCTATTACTATCCCGATCAGGAGTTTATCTTCAGGAATCTATAATGTAAAGATAAGATTAAAAATCGGGAAGGCTGGCCAGATGATTGAACTGGTTTCGAAAATGGTTGTAGTAAAATAAAAATAATCTGTCGCAGAAGTCCTTTGTGCGATCCTTGATGCCCCTTAGTGGTTAAGTTAATTTGTTAAACCACAAAGGATTATGAAGTGCACATAAAGGATCACAAAGCTAAAGATTGAAAAATATCCTCTTTTGAGACGCCTCATCAATTATTTTCATGGTATCGGAGCATTATTTTTAATCCCCACAGCGGATTACCTAGAAATTAGGTTTCAGCGCATACCTGTTGTAGTATGCTTCAATTACGTCGACAGCACTGGCAGCATCATCAACCAATGTGAAAATATTTATGTCTTCTTCCTCAATATTCTTCTCGGCTACCACACGTTCCCTGATCCAGGCAATCAGACCTCCCCAGTATTCTTTTCCTACCATCACTATGGGAAACCTTACCAGTTTGTGGGTCTGGATAAGGGTAACGGCTTCAAAGAATTCATCTAATGTTCCAAACCCGCCGGGTAACACAATGTATCCCTGCGAATATTTCATGAACATGAGTTTACGGACGAAGAAATAATCGAAAGTAAGAAGTTTGTCGGCATCGATAAAAGGATTGGCTGATTGTTCGTTCGGGAGACGAATGTTTAATCCTACCGATTTTCCACCTCCAAAATGAGCTCCTTTATTGGCAGCTTCCATAATCCCGGGCCCGCCACCCGAAATAATACCAAACCCCTTTTTGGTAAGAAGATAGGCGATTTCTTCGGCTACCTTGTAATATTTATTTTTGGATGAAACACGTGCAGAACCAAAAATTGTAACACAAGGGCCTATCCGGGACATTTTTTCGTACCCTTCAACCAGTTCAGCCATGATCTTAAATACTGACCATGAGTCATGACTTTTGGTAACATTCCAGTCTTTGGGGGTGATTGCTTCACGAATTCTTTCTTCCTCATTCATGTCTAAAAGTTCGTCCTCGATATGCATAGGATTGATTTATTAAACTTATTAGAATTGATATAAAAATTTTATTCGTTATAAAATAAACGATTACAAATCTAATAATTAAAGCTGCTTCCTCCTAAGAATTCTCTTAAAATGGATGTGGGCGGAATCTCGGTAGGTTTCAGGGGTTTAAGATAACGGAAGAATCCCAGCAGCCTGATGGCTTCGGAATATTCAGGCTGGTTGGGCTGAACTTCGAGTAAAATAGGTTCGACAAAAGGTTTCAGGACTGCCAGTTCATACAGCAGGGCTGAGTTAAACATGATATCAGCTTCTTCCTGGAATGGGAATATGTGTTTTTCTTCTCCTTTTCGCACACTTGGCCAGCGTGAAATCGTATCCCTGGCCGAATATTTCCGGTACCGGTAATCGCGTACTATTCTCCGGATCAAACGGTTATCAGTTGTACTTACCCGGTTATGATTATCAATATTTAACGAAGTAAGCGCCGAAACATATATTTTAAATTTGGCTTCCTGGGGAATTGAGTTGGTCAGTTGCGGATTAAGTCCGTGAATGCCTTCAACTATCAACACATTTTCCGGGTGCATCTGCATGGTTTCGCCATCATAGAAACGCATGCCGGTAGCAAATGAGAATTTCGGAAGTTCTGCCTTTTCGCCATTCAGAAGCGACAGCAGGTTCTGATTAAACAAATCTATATCCAGTGCTTCAACCGCTTCATAATCATGATTTCCATTTTCGTCGAGGGGAGTGTTGTCGCGGTCAACAAAATAGTTGTCGAGCGATAAATTCAGGGGTTTCATCCCGTTGACGATCAGGTGTATAGCCAGCCGTTTTGCAAAAGTAGTTTTCCCGCTCGATGAAGGACCGCTAATGAGGATGATTTTTACAAGATTATTCCTCGAACGGATAAGGTCGGCGATATGACCGATTTTCTTTTCGTGAAGGGCTTCCGAGACTTTAATAAACACCTCCGATTTACCGTTTGTACAGGAGTTATTCAGATCGCTGATATCAGGTACTTCCAGGATTTTTACCCATTGGGAAAATTCCTGGAAAATTTCAAAGAGTTTATTTTGCGTTACGAGGCCTTCAACCTGGGTTGGATTGCCTTTTTGAGGTACCTGCAGCAACATGCCGTTATAATACTTATTCAAATCAAAGACCCGCAAATAGCCAGTCGAGGGGACAAGGAAGCCGTAAAAAGCATCAATATGCCCGTCGAGTTTATAATAGCTGGAATAATTACGGCCACGGTGCTTCAGCAGGTTTATTTTATCGTTCAGACCCTGGGCCTCAAATTTTCTGGACACCTCTTCCGTTTTTTCTTCCACACGGATAAACGGAAGGTCAGCATTCACAATATCCAGCATCTTCTGCTTGATTGCCGCAACATCAGCGGGGGTTAAATCTGAATCAATGTTATTTACCTTACAATAAACCCCTTTCGAGATTGAATGGTTGATACGTAGTTGTGAACCAGGGAAATGCTCATGAACTGCTTTATAGAGAACAAAGGAAAGGCCTCGCAGGTACATACGCATTCCGTCAGGATGATCGATATCAATGAATTGAACTGTTATTGGATGAAACACTTCAAATGTAAGCTCATGCAATTCATTATTAACCAGGGCGCCAAGAATAGGACTTGCCATCTTAACTTCAAATTCTTTGATGACCTGGTTGAGAGAAGTTCCTTTCCTGAAATGCTTAGTTAATCCAGTATTAATGCAAGCTACAGCTATTTTAGTATTCATTGTTTTTCAGAAGATTGTATAGAGTTTTTTAGATGAGCCAGATTTTGATGATCCCAGCATACCTATTAATGTATTTAAGTTGAAATGGTTATTGAAGAAAAGAAAATAGTTAGAAAGGAATTGTCAGTTTTCATTATTTGTTTCAAAACCTCTGAAATAACTATTAGGGGTAAAATATCAACATTCGAAAGGTAGTTATTTGCACAGCAAACAGTACTGCTTTCAGTTTATTCTGCCATGACTTCCTTAAGATATTGAGCCGTGAAGCTTTCTTTTATTTTGAGAAGTTGTTCAGGCGTTCCTTCGGCAATGATCTTTCCTCCGCGGAATCCTCCTTCAGGTCCAAGATCAATAATATAATCTGCAACCTTGATCACTTCCAGGTTATGTTCAATAACCAATACCGAATTCCCACGGTCGACCAGCTTATTCAATACTTGTAGGAGAACATTGACATCTTCAAAATGCAGCCCCGTAGTAGGTTCATCGAGTATATACAAGGTCCGGCCGGTATCGCGTTTCGACAGCTCTGTAGCCAGTTTTACACGTTGTGCCTCACCGCCCGAAAGGGTTGTGGATTGTTGCCCGAGAGTAATATAACCCAATCCAACCTCATGCAGTGTCCTGATTTTCTGGAGTATGGAAGGAATATTTGCAAAAAAATCCACAGCCTGCTCAATAGTCATATTGAGAACATCGTTGATGGATTTTCCTTTATAGCGGACTTCCAGCGTTTCACGGTTGTATCGCTTGCCTTCACATTCTTCGCAGGGAACATGCACATCAGGAAGGAAATTCATTTCAATTACCCTCACTCCGGCGCCCTGGCAGGTTTCACATCGCCCGCCTTTTACGTTGAACGAAAACCTTCCGGGTTTGTACCCCCTGATTTTCGCTTCGGGCAAAGCAGTGAACAGTTTACGGATATCATCGAATACTCCGGTATAAGTCGCCGGGTTCGAACGGGGTGTCCGCCCGATAGGCGACTGGTCAATCTCTATGACTTTATCAATTTTATCAATCCCCTCAATGCTGTCGTATGCCAATGGTTTTTGTTCCGACCGGTAAAAGTGCCTGCTCAGAATCGGGTAAAGTGTTTCGTTGATCAGGCTTGATTTACCGCTCCCTGACACTCCGGTTATACAGGTAAAAACGCCGAGTGGAAGTTTCAGGTCAACATCCACGAGATTATTCCCTTTTGCCCCTTTCAGCAGGATAAAGTCGCCGTTTGATTTACGCCTTTTTACCGGAACAGCAATTTTCTTTTTTCCACTCAGGTAACAGCAGGTAATACTTTTACAATCAAGTAATTCGGCGGGGGTACCTTTGGCTACCACCCGTCCGCCATGCGTTCCCGCGCCCGGGCCGATATCCACCACGTAATCGGCGGCCATGATCATGTCTTTATCATGTTCCACCACGATAACCGAATTGCCGGTATCACGCAGATCCTGCAAAGCTTTGATCAGCCGGTGGTTATCGCGCTGATGCAGCCCGATGCTGGGTTCATCGAGGATATAGAGGACTCCAACCAGTTGTGAGCCGATCTGCGTTGCAAGCCGTATGCGTTGCGATTCGCCTCCTGACAGGCTTCCGGCTGTCCTGCCAATGGTCAGGTAATCAAGTCCGACATCCAAAAGGAAACCAAGGCGGTTCCTTATCTCACGGATAATTTCATGACCTATAGTCACCTGTCGCTCTGAAAGACGTTCTTCGATGGAGTCAAACCATGCTGAAAGGCTTATTAAATCCATTTGAGACAGTTCTGCAATATTCTTTTCCGCGATGTTGAAACAGAGAGATTCGTTTTTCAGCCTGGCTCCCTTACACTCAGGGCAATCAATCAGGTTCATGAAATTCCCGGCCCAGCGTTTTAATCCTTCTGTACTGCCGGTTTCCGTCTGGTTAAGGATATGCTGGACAATGCCTTCGAAGTTAAGCGAATACGATGAAGTGATGCCAAGGTAATCATGGGCTACTTTTATAACTTCGTCGGAGCCGTTGAGTATGGTATCAATTGCTTCTTCCGGAACCTGGCTGAGTGGGGTGTCCAGAGTAAAATGGTATTTATGTGCTATGGCTTCCAGCTGCCTGAAAATCCAGGATGGTTTGTATTCACCCAGGGGAGCCAGTCCGCCTTTCCGGATACTTTTAGTTGGATCAGGAATAATTTTATTAAAGTCAATTTCGGAAATCATTCCCAGGCCTTTGCAGCGCGGACAATAACCATAGGGGGAGTTGAAGGAGAAAGTGTTCGGTTCCGGTTCGTCGAAGGATATCCCGGTTTCCGGATCCATGAGCAGGCGACTGTAGAAATGAGCCTGGTTACTCGTAACATCCATGACCATAAGTGCGCCTTTTCCCTGGCGTAAGGCAGTTTGTACTGACCCCGAAATGCGTTGAGCTGATTTTCCGCTTACATCAATATCGTCGATAACCATTTCGATATCGTGGATCTTATACCGATCTACCTGCATGCCAAAAGCAATGGCTGTGATTTCCCCGTCGATCCGTACTTTGGTGAATCCCTGTTTCCTCACCTGTTCGAACAATTCGCGGTAATGACCTTTCCGACCTTTTACGAGCGGGGCAAGTATATAAACTTTCTTGCCGGCAAACTGGCTCTGTATGAGTTTTACGATCTGGTTGTCGTTATACCTCACCATTCTCTTGCCCGAAACGTTGGAATAGGCTTCCCCGATACGGGCGTATAATAAACGGAGGAAGTCATATATTTCAGTGATGGTACCAACCGTGGAACGGGGATTCCGGTTCGTGGTTTTTTGCTCAATAGAAATTACCGGGCTCAGACCGGTGATCTTATCCACGTCAGGTCGCTCAATATCGCCTATAAACTGACGGGCATAAGCCGAAAATGTTTCCATGTACCTGCGCTGGCCTTCTGCATAAATAGTATCAAATGCGAGAGACGATTTACCGCTGCCGCTCAACCCTGTGATTACCACGAGTTTGTTGCGTGGGATTACTACATCGATATTTTTGAGGTTATGAACCCTCGCGCCATATATTTCCAGGTTATCTTCCGGTGTGAGGATTAACGATGATTCAGGCAGATTTTCAGTATTCAGAAGCGTCTCCATGGTATAATTGCAGCCAGCAGGCCACAGGCAATTTATAGATTAAATTCCTGGAAAAAGATTTTTACCGGGAATGAAGGCCGATGGGATGACTAGGAAAAGTTCCGGCATTATGAATACCTTCCTATTACTTAAAGTTCTCATCTTCAACTGTAATATTACATGAACTCCATCATCAGAAAGATTCATCCGTCACTATTTAAACAATTTGCCAGCGGTTAAGGTATCATTAAAGATAAGTTCTGCATTTTCAACTCCCGGCAGCAACTTGTCATAATCTTCAAATCCTTTCACCGGCAAGGTAAGCGTATATTTTTTTCCTGTAGCCACAGTGAGTTTATCCTTTCGCAGCCAGGGATTAAATTCTTTAAAGACGCGGTAGTTAACATCCAGCTTTTTAGCCAGGGCAACAAGGTCAGGTACAGTGGTATCAATAGTAACGGTATAGGTCGGAATAGGTGGGTAGAGATCCTTTTGCCTGATGTAATAACCAAACTCGGTTGGATGCTCATACAGGAGTTTCAACGCAAGGATGCGGAAAATATACCTGGATGTTTCAGTATTCAGGTAAAGGTCATAATAATTCCCTGATTTTTGGCCGGCCATTTCTTTCTGGATCCTGTTTTCCCCGGCATTATAAGCAGCTGCCGAAAGTGTCCAGTTTTCAAAAAGACTATATGAGTGTTGAAGAAGCTTACAGGCAGCTTCCGTGGATTTTTCAAGGTTATAACGCTCATCTACTTCATCTGTAATCTCAAGTCCGTAGCGTTTGCCGGTTTCGGTTATTATCTGCCAGAATCCGGATGCTCCTGCCGGTGAAACCACATTGGTTAACCCGCTTTCAATCAATGCCAGGTATTTGAAATCATCCGGGACATTGTACTTTTTCAGGATAGGAGTCATGATCCTGAAGTAGCGGTTCGTCTTTTTCAACATGATGAGTGTGCTCGACTGCCAGTAGGTATTTATGGATAATTCGCGGTCGAGGCCTTCGCGGACATAATAGAGGTTCAAAGGCATGGGTTCACCCGCAAAATCAAGTTTCGATGGAAGAACCAACGAGAAAATTTTATTGTTTTGCTGGTAGGCTTTTGTGTAATTGATATCCGACTGGCCTTTTTGTCTTGTATTTAAAAGTAAAAAACCTTCGAAAAGAGTGAAGCAGATCAGCGCTATTATCAGGATATTCCTTTTATTCATGGTTTATGAGTTGGGATGAGGAGTATGAAGGGTGTTGCAAGTTCTGCGTTTTTTATTCGGTGCGTTGAGTTCAGTCGGAGAGGGTGTTCCATGTTCCTTGTTCCGGTGGGTGACTCCGGTTATCCTTCTTCCGGGTTAGGGAAAAAGGACCTCAACTTCGCTCAGCAAAGGGGCTATGGAATCTTTTCCTGAGAGAGAAGGATCTGTTATACCCCATTCAACATTAATTTGAGGGTCGTTCCAGCGAATACTTCCTTCCGAGGCTTTATTATAAAGGTTGGTACATTTATAGGAAAACAGGGTATTATCCTCCAATGTGACAAACCCGTGAGCAAAACCTGCCGGTATCCAGCAAAACCACTTGTTCTCACTGTTCAGCGGGATAGAAACCCACTTTCCGAATGTAGCTGAACTTCGCCTGATGTCAACGGCAATGTCCAGGACTGCTCCCTGGATTACCCTCACTAGTTTGCCCTGAGCCCAGGGTTCACGCTGAAAATGCAAGCCACGTAGCACCCCTTTCTGCGAGAGCGATTCATTGTCCTGCAGGAACCTTGTTTCAATTCCCATGGATCGGAATTTTTCAATATTGAAGGATTCCAGGAAATAACCCCTTTCATCGCGGAAAACATCAGGATTAATAATTACAACATCAGGAATTGAAGTCGGGATAAGTTCCATGTATATAAGTTGGTGAGGAAATTATTGTTTAGGAAAAGTATTGATAAAATGAAATGGGGATTAAGTTGTACTGTTAAATACTAAGTGCTCTATACCCTGTATCTTGTACCCCAGTACCCAGCACCCGGTACCCGGCACCCAGTAACTAGTGCCCGGTACCCAAAACCCAAGAACCCGGTTCCCAGTATCCCGTACCCCACACCTGGCATCCCGCGCCTAGCACCTTGTGCAATGTGGATGCTAGGAGTTGCTTGGTATATGGTACCTGGTACCTGGTACTTGGTACCTGGTACTCAAAGGTGTATCACCTCCCCGTAAGCATCAGCCACGGCTTCCATTATGGCTTCACTCATGGTTGGATGGGGATGGATTGATTTTATTATTTCATGGCCTGTGGTTTCCAGTTTCCTGGCAACAACGACTTCGGCAATCAGTTCGGTTACATTATCGCCGATCATATGAGCGCCAAGCCATTCGCCGTATTTTGCGTCAAAGATCACCTTGATAAAACCCTCCTTTGCACCGGCTGCGCTTGCTTTTCCGGAAGCGGTAAAAGGGAACTTTCCAACCTTGATTTCAAAGCCTGCTTCTTTAGCTGCTTTTTCAGTCATGCCAACCGAAGCTATTTCAGGTTGAGTGTAGGTACAGCCCGGGATATTACCATAATCAATGGGGTCAACATGCATCCCTGCTATCTTTTCGATACAGGTAATTCCTTCGTGCGACGCAACATGGGCAAGCGCGGGGCCGTGAACAATATCACCGATTGCGTAGTATCCTTCAACATTCGTCCGGTAAAAGTCATCTACCACAACTTTGCCTTTATCTGTTGTAACGCCTACATCTTCAAGTCCCAGGCCTTCCAGATTTGTGGTGATTCCAACTGCAGAAAGAACGATGTCACATTCAACTATTTCATTGGATTTGGGAGTCCTGATATTTACTTTACAAACATCACCAGTCACTTCAACTGATTCAACTGTGGAAGAAGTCATTACCTTGATGCCGGATTTTTTAAAACTCCGTTCCAGTTGCTTTGAGACTTCTTCATCTTCAACAGGAACCACAGCCGGCAGGAATTCTACAAGTGTAACATCGGAGCCCATGGCTTTATAAAAATAGGCGAATTCCGAACCGATGGCTCCGGAACCTACCACCACCATTCGCTTTGGCATTTCTGCCAGCGTCATGGCTTCACGGTACCCGATAATTTTTTTTCCATCCTGTTTAAGGTTGGGCAGCTCGCGCGAACGGGCTCCGGTGGCAACGATGATGTGATTGGCAGTGTATTCGGTAACCTTGCCTTCGGCATCAGTAACCTCTACTTTTTTGCCGGGCTTTATTTTGCCGAAACCTTGTATCTGATCAATTTTATTCTTCCTGAAAAGAAATTGTACGCCTTTGCTCATCCCTTCGGCTACATCGCGGCTGCGTTTTACAACTGACGGAAAATCAGCCGTGGCTTCACCGGTATGTTTTATGCCATAGCTGGCCGAATGTTGAATGTAGCTAAACACCTGTGCGCTTTTAAGAAGCGCTTTAGTTGGGATACAACCCCAGTTGAGGCACACACCACCGATCTCGGCTTTTTCAACAACACCAACCTTTAACCCGAGTTGGGAAGCCCGGATTGCTGCAACATAGCCTCCAGGGCCGCTTCCGATTATAATAATATCATAGTTCATAGATGAACGATTATAAATTAGGGCGCAAAATTACCAATTTTACTAATGAGGACAATATAATTGATTGCCCGGAAAAGATAACACGCTATAGTTTAAAATGTTTTAACTTATTAACTGATTAGTTTTTTACTATCCAAATATCAGAGATTCAAAAAAAAAGACCGACTCCAGTATAAAGCCGGTCTTCTCTTATTCACTTTCACTGAAATTGGTCTTATTTTTTTTCTTCCTGTCCCGGGATCTCAATCGGCGCACCTTGGTTTTTTTGATCCACAACCGTGTATCCTTCAGGTACTTTGAACTTTTCAGCAGGTACTTTTGCATCAAAATCAACCTTGTCGGCAATTATTTCGATGCCACCCATACTGATCTTCAGAGGGATGTTTTTGTAATGCACACCGGTTGCCATAACCGTCGGGTTTGCACTGTCAGGAGCCATACTGTATTTTGTGCCTTTAAGACCAGCGACCGTTTCTGTACCTTCTTCCTTGTATTTCATCTTTTTTTTCATCTCATCGCTTAAATTGGTAAAGTTCTGCTGCTCAAGCATTTCTATAGGAATCTCCTGTTTATAGGCTTCTTTCTTAGCGACATTCTGACCATCCACAATGTTTTCGAGTTCGTAATGAATATTTGTCAAACCATCCCTGATGTCAATGACATGTGATTTAATTTCTTTTCCCATCATATTCCCTTGGGTAACTAATTCACGGGCTTCCCTGTTGCCATAATCGTCAAAATAAATAGTCTGGGTAATGCTCATGCCCATCATATTCATAGGTTTGTAAGTAATAATACCTGATTTCACCCCGTAAGGACCACCGTTTTTTCCGCCGGTGTTACTACCTTGTTTGCAGGATGAAAAGGAGATAAGTAAAGCCAGGCCTATTACCTGAACCAGGATGAATGGGTTTTTCATGATTGATTTATTAGTTTTTAGTCGATTCCAGAAATGAGCGTAAAGGTATAAAAATATTGTTCTGAACATTTAGTGAGAACTGATATCTGAACTTGGATACTGTAAACGACTCGTCTTAAGATATTTGGTGGTACCAGGGTACCAGGGTACCCGGTACCCGGTACTTATTACCTAGTACCCTGTACCCTGAAGGATAGTCACAGGATATAAGAGTAAACGTCCCTCTTATCTAACCGGAATTTGCCTGTCAAAACCTTCTTCGAGTGATATGAATGTTTCGGTAAATGAAATTTCAGGGATCGACTGGATCTGCCCGACGATAATTTTTTTTAGATGCTCGTTGTTGTGCGTGTATAGTTTGATGAGCAGGGAATATTTACCTGAAATATGGTGACATTCGACTATTTCCGGGATCCGGCTTATCTTGTTGAAAACTTCTTCATGCGTGCTGGTAGAGGTAAGATTGACCTGTATGCCAATAAAGGCGCAGGTCATGTACCCCATTCCTTTTGGGCTTAAAATCACCTGTGTTCCGGTCATTACACCCGATTCCTTTAGCTTTTGTATTCGCTGGTGGATGGCAGCCCCTGAAACCTTGCAACTCCGGGCAATCTCAAGGAAGGGTTTGCGAGCATCCTTTTTCAGAAAATCAAGAATTTTACGGTCTAATTCATCTAAAATCATATTCTTATCGGTTATAGTCAGTAACAGATTGTAAGCCTTCTATTGATATTTACTTCGCAAAATTACAAAATTTCTGAAAAAATATAAAATAGGTTTCAGTATTTAAAAATTATCAGGTAAACAGTTACGAATAATAAGCATTGCAATCAGGAATGTATAATATTAATAGTTTTGTATTTGGATTCAATAACACTGGTTTGCTGGCAAATAAATGATTATTTTCGCTTTGATTGAATTGGTTGTCAGTGAGTGAAAGAAGTTGTACTTTCATTGTAATCAGCGATCTGTTATCAATTGCCGGTATGACTGAACATTCTAGAATCCGCAATCCGACATCCGCAATCCGACATCCGCAATCCGACATCCGCAATCCGACATCCGACATCCGCAATCCAAAAACAAACCAAACATTCAAATCCCCCATGAAACACAATCCCGCAAACGCAATCTTCGACCTCAAACAGTTCGGAGAATATGGAGACGTTAATCCTTCCATCACCGATTCAGCTACCTACACCTTTTTACAGGCAAAAACCATGGCCGATACATTTCATGGTGAAGCCGAAGGCTGTTTCCTGTATTCGAGGCATTGGAACCCGAGCAATAAATACCTTGCTGATGCAATATCAGCCATGGAAGGAACCGAAGAAGGATGGGTTACAGCTTCAGGAATGGGCGCTATTTCAAACACTATTCTTCACTTCTGCAACGCGGGCGATCATATTGTTTCAAGTATGACCACTTATGGCGGCACTTTTGCCTTTTTGCAAAACTACCTTCCGAAATTCAATATCGAAACTACCTTCGTGGATATCACCGACCTGGAGGCCGTCAGGAGGGCAATCCGGCCGAATACAAAAATTCTGTATACCGAGAGCCTGACAAACCCGCTTCTCCAGGTTTCGGATATTCCTGCACTTGCTGTCATTGCTAATAAAAACAATGTAAAACTTGTGGTGGATAATACTTTCACCCCCATGATCATAGCGCCTGCCCGCCTGGGAGCTCACGTGGTCGTTTACAGCCTGACCAAATTTGTCAACGGTAAAAACGACTGTGTTGCCGGCGCAATATGTGGCTCGAAGGAATTTATCAATTCACTGATTGATGTGAATGCCGGGACAGCCATGCTGCTAGGTCCGGTGCTGGATCCGTTGCGTTCGTCTTCAATCCTGAAAAACGTTCATACGTTGCATATCCGCATGCAGCAACACTCCAGAAACGCTTCCTATCTGGCCGCAAAATTCCAGGAAGCAGGCATTAAAGTTATATACCCTGGTCTGCCCGGGCATCCCGGAAACGGTACCATGTTCCGGATGATGAATCCTGATTTCGGGTTTGGCGGCATGCTTGCTATCGACCTCCTTTCAGCCGAACGTGCCGGTCGTCTCATGGAGTTAATGGAAATGCATGATGTTGGCTACCTGGCAGTAAGCCTTGGCTATTTCAAGACCTTGTTCAGCAACTCGGGAAAAAGTACCTCAAGCGAGATTCCTGAGGAAGTTCAGAAGCAGATGGGCTTGTCGGAAGGACTGATCCGCTACAGCGTGGGACTCGATCATGACATAGAAAGGACCTGGCAGCGCATTGAACATTGCCTGAAAATGATGGAGGTAATTTAGGTTTTTTTTACCGCTGAGAAGCTAAGTTACCGCAAAGAGAAAAAGATTTTATAAAAAGACTAAGCATCTCTGCTTTACCTCTGCTTCTCTGCGGTAAAATCATTCTTCTTAATTACTTTTGGGAAAACAAATAATTTTTAGTTATTATTATTCCCATGGTACACCAGGAAAAACATTTCACAGGTTCGCAAACCATCCGCGATATTGTAATCGGCATGGCCGATGGACTTACCGTCCCCTTTGCCCTAACGGCTGGACTCACAGCCGTTGCTACCAACGGTATTATTATAACTGCCGGTCTGGCCGAAATAATTGCCGGCTCCATTGCCATGGGACTTGGAGGTTATCTTGCAGGGATTACCGATTTTCAGCATTACCAGGCCGAATTGAAAAGAGAATATTGGGAAGTGGAACACCTGCCCGAGAAAGAAAAGGAAGAAGTAAAGGAAATCCTTGCTGAATATGGTATCAGCGAAGTTCACCAGGAAAGTATTGTTACCGAAATGGCTAAGGACCCCAAAAAGTGGGTCGATTTTATGATGCGTTTTGAATTGAATCTCGACAAGCCTGAAGTAAACCAGGCCAAGAAGAGCGCTTCCGTGATTGCAGTATCCTATGTTGTCGGAGGCCTGGTCCCTTTATCAGCCTATTTCTTTACTCCTGACCCTATTACAGGATTATACTACTCTGCAGTTGTTACTTTGCTGGCCTTATTTATATTTGGGTATTTCAAAAGCAAATTTACGGGCCAGCCAGCAATGAACGGAGCTCTTAAAACTACTTTGATCGGCGCACTGGCCAGCGCAGCGGCATTTTTTATAGCCAGGCTGATATCTTAAAATTTATCGAACCGATGCCGGTTAATTATTATTAAGAAGCTTGTTGAAAAGAGATAGATTTTTAGCTTCAAATAGATAAAAGTTCCTGTTTCCTGGTTCCGGGTTCATGACATATCTGCTTTCAAAAAGTAATTTCAAAAAGCTGTTACAAAAGAACAATTGACAATGACAACTGGGGTACATGGCACTAGGAACCAGGTACTTAGAACTAAAAAGTACTCCAACAATCTTTTGATACGGAACCTTCATTAATTACATCGGCAAAATGAACCTTCAGCAGCCATTTACACTCTCGACTTAATAATTAACACCGAAGGCAACTTTGCAAGGTCAGGCGATTTTTTAGAGAATAACTTTTTCCATTCTTCCACTGGAACAACCAAAAGGTCATAGTTTTTTCCAGCCTGGAGTTCAGAAGCAAGTTTAGAAAACGCTTTGAAGGAAAGCTTATCCATCATCTCAGGGGAAAGCTCTGCATGGAACTCAGGAGGCAGACCGGAGTCCCTTGTATTCACAAGAGTAACCAGACGTGTTTTGTCGCTTGCGAGAAGATTATTTATTATCCGTATCGAAAATGTGTCAGCGATTCCCGGAATCATCAGGAGAACTCTTGAACTGTCATTATAATTCTTATCAACAAAAATCCCGATGTTGCATTGGCAGTCATGCAGTACTTTCCTGATTTTTCCTCCGAGGTAGTTTTCTGTAAACACCGACCTTGCGCTTCCCATGAGCAGGAGGTCAAAATTTCCCCGGTTAGCTGTCTTTATGATCTCATTTTGTACATC
>JANXXZ010000278.1 GCA_025350385.1 Bacteroidales bacterium | reverse complement strand
TGCGTCTATAAATCGTTTCATTGTCTGATGTGTCAGTTCTTATGCTTACTGCTAACTTGTATATAACCTCAACTCTGCCCTCCTCCACATTGTAGTAATAAAACCTTAAATTAATCTTCTATCCGTAATTAACAAAAACTAATTTTCATCCCCCCAAACCGCAACCTTAATCTCCCCTCCCGCCTTTGCATATCCCCTGAACATCCCGCTGGTATTGAAGGGCATGGCAATATTTCCTTTCTGGTCCAGGCAGATCACACCTCCGCTGCCGCCCTGGGCTTTCAGTTTTTGCATGACCACATAGTCAGCAGCAGCTACCAGATTCAGGCCCTTGTATTTCATCAGGGCGCTGATATCATAGGCAACCACGTTTCGGATAAAGAACTCGCCATGCCCGGTAGCCGAAACGGCACAACTTTCATTATCAGCATATGTCCCGGCACCGATAATTGGTGAATCGCCTACACGGCCATACTTCTTAAAGGTCATTCCGCCGGTTGAAGTACCTGCTGCGAGGTTACCATATCTGTCAAGCGCAACACATCCTACTGTTCCATGTATCTTGTTAACTTTCTCAAGCGAATCAGACTTAGCTTTCATTTTGAGGTAATCGTCCCAGCGCTGTTTGGTAAAGAAATAAGAAGGGTTCACAAGTTCCAGTCCCTGTTCCCTGGCAAATTGCTCAGCCCCTTTGCCCGACATCATTACATGGGGCGACTTGTCCATTACACAGCGGGCGGCAGTTATGGGGTTTTTCACAATGGTAAGGCCCGAAACTGCCCCGGCCTTATGGGTTTTCCCATCCATGATGCTGGCATCCAGTTCGTTTTTGCCTTCACTGTTAAACACAGCACCTTTCCCCGCATTGAAAAGCGGGCAGTTTTCCATCATCCGGATACAGGCCTCAACCGCATCCAGGCTGCTTCCCCCGTTTCGCAGAATACTATCACCAAGCAATAATACTTTACAAAGTGAATCCCTATACATTTTTTCAACAGCCGGAGGTATTGACTCGCGTGTGATGGCGCCTGCACCCCCGTGAATAACCAATACGTGTCCAGGAACAGTATTTTTGACCGGAGACTGTGCCTTCATGTTTCCCGCACCCAGAAACATGATTACTGAAGCCAGAGAAATGAACAGGATGTATGGATGCATGATTGAAATAAATTAGACATCAGGAGTTATTGCGGCCTACTATTCCTCAAATTTAGCGTATTTACTGACAATAAATTAAACCATGTGCAGAAGGCCTCAGGCATAAAAAGCATGAGATACTTGTCATCTTAATTAACAGGATTGTTGTTGAATTCACTCGGTGTCCCTCCTTGTTCTCCATGACTCCGTGGTTAAACTATCACGCCTTCGCTCCCGCTCGCTTTCTCTCCCTCGCTCCCTTCTGTCCAACCAAGATCCTCCTAAAAACAAACACCAAAAATCAACCGCAATCTCAAAGGCTTGTAATAAATTCCCTGATATTGATCAGCCCCAGAAGGTCGCTTGAAAACACGATAATTACAACAATGATGACCCAGCGAACAAAATTGGCGCCCCATGAAACCGCAAAACGGGAAGCGATAAAAGCTCCCATCACGTTGCCGATGGCATGAATAAGTCCATAATCCCATCGTACCTGATTGTTCAGGATAAAAACAACCAATGCTAATGGAGTGTATAACAGCACGATCCAGACTTTAATTGCATTTGCCCTCAACAGGTCAAAACCGGCCCCAAGCACCACCCCGGCCAGAATAAAGTACCCGACACCGACCTGCACAAAGCCGCCGTAAACCCCAATCAGGAAGAAAATTACATATTGAAACCATGAAACCGGCTTCTCCCTGAGGGTGGCCGATCCTTTCAACCATTGGGAAGGTTTGGTTACAATAAAATATACCATCACCAGCATGACAACAGCCACAGCTTTACGGAAAATATTTTCATTTATTTCGGAGGCGATCTGGGCCCCGACTATAGCACCGATCATGGTGGGAATCGCCAGGTTTGTGCCTTTTTTAACGTCGAGGATTTTCTTTCGCTTAAACTCCCCAACCGAAGTAAGGTTCTGAAGGATAACGGCAACCCGGTTAGTGCCGTTTGCAATATTGGCCGGCAAGCCAAGGATCATGAATAATGAAAGTGATATAATAGTACCTCCACCCGCAAGCGTATTAATAAAACCGACAAAGACACCGGAAACGATTAAAGCAAAAATAACCAGCCAGGACATGAGAAGCGATATTGTTAAGGCAAATGTATGAAGAGTTTTGGGTTGGATCAGGCTTTCGCAGAAGTGGATTTACCTTAATACTGAAAAACCAGGATTATTTTTATTCTCAAAATTGAAGAGATTAGAGATTATTCTCCAATCTTTACTCCTGAATTCATTACCTGCATCACTAACACTTTCAAATTTCATGAAAAGACCAGTTTTAGGATTCCTGCTATCCTTGTTGGTAACAGGTTTATGTATTGCTCAAACCGCAACACACAGTTTCCTGTTCAGGAATACCGAATTTATTCTCGATGGTAAACCTTTCCAGGTCATCAGCGGCGAGATGCATCCGGCGCGTATTCCGGCTGAATACTGGAGGCAGCGGATCCAAATGGCAAAAGCCATGGGCTGCAATTCCATTGCGGCTTATATCTTCTGGAACTACCATGAAGTAAACGAAGGCAAGTATGATTTTACTACCTGGAACCGGAACCTGGCCGGCTTTGTGAAGATTGCCCAGGAAGAAGGCATGTGGGTTATCCTTCGTCCCGGGCCCTATGTATGTGCCGAATGGGATTTCGGCGGTATACCCTCCTATTTGTTAAAAATACCGGATATCAAGGTGCGTTGTATGGATCCACGGTATATGAAAGCAGCCACGAATTACATGGTTGCCCTGGCAAAAGTGATTAAACCCCTTCAGATAACACAGGGCGGACCTGTGATTATGATGCAGGTTGAAAATGAATACGGAAGTTATGGTAACGACAGGAAATACATGGAAACGCTGGAGAAAACATGGCGTGACAATGGTATCACCATCCCGTTTTTTACCGGCGACGGTCCGACTACCTATATGCTTGAAGCCGGGAGTCTCCCGGGTTGTGCCAGCGGACTTGATTCCGGTTCCGACCAGGGATGTTTTGACCTGGCGTATAAAATAAACCCTGGTGTACCTGTTTTCAGCAGTGAGACTTATCCAGGCTGGCTAACCCATTGGGGTGAAAAATGGGCCCGACCTGATACCACTGATCTGTTAAAAGAAGTTAGATTCCTTATGGAGACTAATAAATCATTCAACCTCTACGTAATTCATGGCGGCTCCAATTTCGGGTTTACGGCCGGCGCTAATTCAGGAGGAAAAGGTTATGAACCGGATATTACCAGCTATGATTATGATTCACCGATCACCGAACAGGGAACCCCTGCTCCCAAATATTTTGCCCTTAGAAATCTCATAGGTTCCTATCTTCCGGCAGGTATAACGCTTCCGGCAATTCCCCAACCTATTCCGTCTACTGAAATACCTGAAATTCAGATGAAGGCTTTTTCTTCCATCTGGAATAACCTTCCGCATCCTATTCCTTCCATTCAGCCCAGGCCATTTGAAGTCTATGACCAGAATCAGGGATTCATTTTGTATAAAACCACTTTGGTCGGTCATAAGAATGGAACGCTGAAAGTGACTGAAATTCATGATTATGCCATAGTATTCCTGAATGGAAAATATATAGGAAAGCTTGACCGCCGTGAAGGAATCAATACTCTTCAAATCCCGTCATCCGATGTGAAAGATCCGGTTTTGGAGATTTTCGTGGAAGGCATGGGGCATATCAATTTTGCCCAGGAAATCATTGACAGGAAAGGAATTACGGATAGGGTAACCCTCAACGGTATGACCCTGATGAACTGGCTAGTATATATGTTCCCGATGGATGAAGCTTCCATGAGTTTATTAATACCTTCAGCCGCTGACCCCGGAAAGCCTGGCCTCTTTTTTAAAGGAAGTTTTACCCTGACTAATCCTGAGGACACCTATATCGATATGACAAACTATATCAAAGGAGTAGTCTGGGTGAATGGCCATAACCTGGGCCGATACTGGGAAATAGGACCCCAAAAACGATTGTACTGTCCTGCCGGTTGGCTGAAAAAAGGCGAAAATGAAGTGCTGGTTTTTGATCTTCACCAAACCGAAGCCAGCCCGGTAAGCGGAAAGAAAATACTGGAATAGCAGGAGGCTGTCTCAAAAGAGGAAGTTTTTTACTCTTAACCCTGGTGATCTTTCGTGAGCACTTCATGATCGTTTGTGGTTCAATAAATTAACTTAAACACAAAGAAGCACAAAGGATGTCACAAAGTTGCACAAAGTACTTCTGAGACAGCCTCTTTATTGGCTGTGTTAGAAATCCAGGATTGTGTTTAGCTGCACATCAACCGTGAAAATGAATTCGTTAAATCCAACGGGTAACCCGCGATGCATGTAAAACAACATCATTCCTGTGATTCCAAACCTGAGTTGATCTTTCATTATGGTGGCTTTCTTTTCTGTGATCAGGTTCTGATCGATACAATACTGCCACTCAGCAGCGCAGAGCTGGTCAAGGAAGGTGTAGATCAATGAAGCTGTAGGCTGATTGGCGCCGATATCATTCATTTTCTCCACGAAAAACAGCTCAAAAATGCCCGGGTATTGTACAAAGTAGCTGATATAGGATTTCGTGATCTCACTGATTTTTTCCTTTCCCCGGGGAACTTTACTAGTCTTTTCAAAGATTATTGCTTCCGCTTCATCCTGGAATCCTTTTACGCATATAAAGACCAACTCCTTAATATCCTTGAAATAATTGTACATGGTAGCATAGGAGTAGCCGGCCCTGTCGGCGACCGCTCTCACATTGATACTCCTGAGGCCTTCCCCTTTGAGCATTTCGCGCGTGGCTTCAATAAAATAGCCCCTCATCCGCTGTTCCTGGATTTCTTTCTTTTCCATAGTTTATATTGTTAATATATTTAACATTGCAAATATACTGAACACAGTTAATGAAGCAATATATTGAGAGCTATATTAGAACTTATTGCAAATTACTGATTAACAAAGAGAAGGAGTTGTCAATTACCGTATGCGTCAGAAATTGAGGCACATTCGAACAGGGGAAAGATGGATGCGGAGAATAATGAATTTAATCACCGCATAATTTGCGGACAATACAATCCAGGATCTGCTGTGGTTACTTCATTAACTAAGACACAACCTGAAGAGGATGACTAAAAAAACTCAGTAACAGGAAAAACCTACAAGGCTTTGGAAACAGCTAGCTGCTCTCCGAACGCCTTCTCAGCAAACTATGCTTCGAGCCGTAGGTGAAATAAAGCAGCAGTCCGACTATCAGCCAGATGATGAAACGTAACCAGTTGGTAACTCCGAGCTGGCTCATCAGGTAGAGGTTGGTAAGCAGTCCCAGCACCGGGATCAGCGACCAGTGGCGGATGACGGCAATAGTTGTGATCCATACTGAAACCAGCACAAAAATGATGAATGGAAAATTCTGCCGCAGGAATTGGATGAATGATTCTCCCGGTGCAAAAACGGAGGAAAATAAGAACAAATCCGAAAGTGAGACCAGGAATATGACCAGAATCCAAAGAGGCAACAGGAACCAGCGGCTATCCAGGTAAGGTACTTTAAAGCCTCGGCCGGTATCCTTCCCCAACGGGTTAAGCACAAGGATGCCACCCGATACCAGTATAAACGCGAACAAGGTGCCGATGCTGGTAAGGTCGGTAACCTCTACAAGGTTCAGGAATAAGGAAGGCACAGCCACGATAATGCCGGCAATAATGGTTGCAAAAACAGGGGTCCGGTATTTTTTATGCAGGCGCGAAAAAATTGGGGGCAATAATCCATCCCGGCTCATACTCATCCATATGCGCGGCTGCCCGACCTGGAAAACCAGCAGAACGCCAGCCATGGCAATAACGGCGCTCAGGGCAATGATTCCGGATAGTTTTGCAAGATGAAGCTTCTCAAAGGCAAAAGCAAGCGGGTCGGCAACTCCAAGTTCGTAATAAGGAACCATGCCGGTAAGTACCAGGCTTATCACCACGTATAATACCGTAGTGATGGCCAGGGCATAAATCATCGACAAGGGCAGGTCGCGCCTGGGGTTTTTGCATTCTTCCGCAGTGGTTGAAATGGCATCGAAACCGATATAGGCGAAAAATACTCCGGAAACACCTTTCAATACCCCGGCAGCACCATTGGGGGCAAAAGGTGTCCAGTTGTCAGGATTCACATAAAAAGCGCCCACTCCGATTACCACCAGCAGAATTCCGATTTTCAGCATAACCATGAGGTCGCCGGCAATTTTTGTTTCATAAATACCTTTCAACACGAGCCACGAAATAAACACGACAATACCAAGCGCCGGCAGATCACCGATTATCCGCAGCGATCCGATCATCGGAGCTGTATTCCAGGCATTGAAGGCTTCCTGAATACCTGAATTCAACTGGACAAAAGGGATTCCCTGTTTCATGGAAGTCACCGCTTCGGCAAATCCTCTTGAAGCGCTCAGGTAATCAACGCACAGGTATGCGGGTATATGAAAACCAATCCCATGCATAAGCCCGGTAAAATACCCTGACCAGGAAATGGCCACGGCAATATTTCCGATGGCATATTCCATGATGAGGTCCCAACCGATGATCCAGGCAATGAGCTCGCCGAAACTAGCATAAGCGTAAGTATAGGCGCTTCCGCTGATGGGAATGGATGAGGCAAACTCAGCATAACACATGGCTGATAATCCACAGGCAAAGGCCGTAAAAATAAATAAAAGTGAAACCGCCGGGCCCCCACTGGCAGCAGCATTCCCAATGGTGCTGAAAATCCCGGCGCCGATGATGGCTGCAATTCCAAGGGCTGTCAGGTCGAATACGGTGAGGGTGCGCCGCATGCTGTTTTTCCCGTCAATATCCCCGGCGTGCTGGAGGATCAGCCCGATTGATTTCTTGCGGAAAAGGTTGCTCAGATTCACCCTACGGAGTTTTTGGTAAATGTAACTAATTCCTTAAAATGCAGAAACACATTTCAGAGAGCTGAAATCCGAATTCTTAAATGACTAATAATCAAGAAAATTTTGACAATTTAAAGATTCCTTCTTCGTTATCTTTGCACGTCAAACACGGGTCAATTCATATCTGAAAACCTTTTATAACGGGCCATTATTATTTAATGAAATGAATAAGCCAGATATAGCTTCGATGCAGGTCTTCTTCGATAGAATAAAAGTAAAGTCAAATAAACAATCCTTCAACCATCCAACTTATCAACTACTCAAAACTTACGAAAATGAAAATGTATAAAGTTTCGCTCCTGGCTCTGTTATCAATATCAATACTAAGTCTCAACAGTTGCAAAAAAGACACTATCACGGAATCTCCCAAAGCAACAGCAATTGACAACAGCAGCATTTTTGCAGAAGCAACCTTCAATAATATCGGCAATATAACAACACAGGCCCTGTCGACAGGTAAGGGTATGCTTAAATCAAGACAAACTTTCAAGAGTTTTGAAACCACCTGTATGACCATTTCATTTGACCTGACTTCCTCGCCACTCAAAATGAATATCGACTTTGGAAATACCAATTGTTTAGGTTCGGATGGTATTAACCGAAGGGGTAAAATAATCGTAAGTTATTCTTCCGGGTTTGCCGATTCACTTGCAGTTATTACGACCACTTTTGATAATTTTTACATGAACGACAACCAGATCACTGGAACCATGACTATAACCAACAAGGGTCGGAACCAGGCCGGTCACCTGAACCGGGACATAAGGGTTACCAGCGGATCCATTATATTTGCAAATAATGCAGGCACCATCACTTACCAGGCCACTCAAAACAACGAACTGATAGAAGGGGATAACACCCTGGCATTTTCAGATAATGTGTATTTAATAACCGGTTCATCCTCGGGAACAGCTCTCAATGGACAGGAATTTTCCGCCGTAATAACTACAGCACTAAAAGCAAAAATGAACTGCCCACATTACGTAAGTGGCATTGTGGAAATTAATCCTGCTGGGGAACTGGTTCACACATTAGATTATGGGACAGGAGACTGCGATAATTTAGCTACCATCACCGTCGGCGGCGTTTCATTCACTATTACTCTTCCATTTTAAACTGGCAGTAAAAACAGTTGAGTGTAAGGCAGCTTACTTTGGTACAATTTCAAGTACAGCCTTCACAATCCCTTCCACATCAAACCCGCATTCATGGTGCAATTCTTCAATGGTACCCTGTTCAATAAAGCGATCGGGAACGCCAAGTCTTAATATTTCGGTATTATAATTATGGTCATTGGCAAATTCAATAACGGCGCTGCCAAGTCCTCCAAGAATAGTTCCGTCTTCCACGGTAATAATTTTCCCGAATTTCTTCAGAATCAAATGCAATAATTCTTCGTCAATAGGTTTTAAAAAACGGATATCAAACAAGGCAGCATCTATTCCCTGTTCCGAAAGTCTTTCGCAGGCTTCGAGTGCATGATTTCCCGAATGCCCGATGGTGATGATGGCAATATCTTTCCCATCACGGATCATCCGTCCTTTACCAACAGGAAGCATTTCAAACGGCTGTTTCCATTCGGGGTTGATACCGCGGCTGCGTGGGTAGCGGATGGCAAAGGGGCCCATGCCCGGCAACTGGGCTGTGTACATCATATTGCGCAATTCCACCTCGTTCAAGGGTGAGCATATTGTGAGATTGGGAATAGCACGCAGGTAGGCAAGATCAAATACGCCATGATGCGTAGCACCATCCTCTCCCACAAGGCCGCCACGATCGAGACAAAAGACCACGTGGAGTTTTTGCAGGGCTACGTCGTGAATAACCTGGTCGTAAGCGCGTTGCATAAATGTGGAGTAGATATTGCAGAAAGGAATGAGCCCCCTGGCCGCCATTCCAGCTGAAAAGGTAACTGCATGCTGCTCGGCAATACCTACATCAAAAGCCCGGTTGGGCATTTTCGCCATCATCAGATTCAGGGAACAACCCGTGGGCATGGCAGGTGTAACCCCGACAATCCGTTCATTAAGTTCGGCAAGTTCAATTATGGTTTTTCCAAAAACCACCTGGTATTTAGGAGGTTGATTCTTGAACTGGCTTTCTTTCAGTTCGCCGGTTTCCTTATCGAAAATTCCCGGGGCATGGTAAAGTGTCTGGTCTTTTTCAGCTTTCTCAAATCCTTTGCCTTTCACAGTGACTACATGCAATAATTTGGGTCCGGGAATATTTTTCAGGTCGCGCAACAGGTGGGTAAGCCGGATCACATCATGACCGTCAACAGGACCAAAATACCTGAAACCGAATGCCTCAAAAAGATTACTCCTTCTTAGCAAGGTTGTTTTCAGTGCATTCCCGAATTGCTTGATAATAGTTCTGGAACCGGAGCCATACCGGGTCTTGCCGCCCAACATCTCCCAGATTTTATCCCTGAATTTATTGTAGGTACGGGAAGTTGTGATATCAGTGAGATAGCGGGAAATCCCGCCTACATTTTTATCAATAGCAATTCCGTTATCATTGAGGATTACCAGGAGGTTGGCTTTTGAAACGCCGGCATTATTCAAAGCTTCCATTGCCATGCCGCCTGTCATGGAACCATCGCCGATAACCGCAATGTGCTGTTGCCCGTCTTTCCCCAGGAGTGCTGATGCCACAGCCATTCCTAGTGCAGCGGAGATACTTGTGGAGGAATGCCCGGTGCCGAATGCATCGTATTTGCTCTCACTCTGGCGCGGGAAACCGCTAATACCATGGTAGGTGCGGTTGGTATAAAAAATGTCTTTTCGTCCGGTAACTATTTTGTGCGCATAAGCCTGATGGCCGACGTCCCATATCAGCTTATCGCTCGGAGTAGAGAAAGTATAGTGAATGGCAACGGTAAGTTCAACGGTTCCAAGACTGGCTCCTAAATGGCCCGGATTTCCCGAAATTACATCAATAATGAATTGCCTAATTTCCCGGCATAATTGCGGAAGATCCTCCAGCGGAAGTTTCCTGATGTCATCGGGTGATTGAATGGAAGAGAGTAAAGTACCCGCAACTGGTGTCATGGCTTTTCAGGATGGTAGTGCAAAAGTAGGATTTATCTTATACTGAACTCTTATATAGCTTCCTTATTAATGTAATTCATTTAGGGCTGGATAGCTCTATACTGAGGGACTATTTACCGAGTACCAAAGTACCCAGTACCCATTACTACCAGGCAACATGCAACAGGTACTATTCACAATTCATTCTTATATAACTTCCTTTTTATTGTTATTTATAGGCTGGATAGCTCAATACTGAGGGATTCATCACATTTTGTGCGGCAGGATTTAAAAAAGGCGCGGGTATGAACCGCACCGGGAATTCAGCGGTAAATGACTGATCCTAAAGAAATCCCAGTTCCAGCAGGCCTTCGTCCGAAATCATTGCACGGTCCCAGGGAGGTTCAAATGTGAGTGTAACTTTTACATCCGTTATCCCTTCGGTTGCTTTCACTTTTTCATGAACTTCAATCGGAAGATCCTCTGCAACAGGGCAATTGGGTGAAGTCAGGGTCATCCTGATATGAGCTACAAAGTCATTATCGATCAATACATCGTATATGAGTCCGAGTTCATAGATGTTCACCGGGATTTCAGGGTCGTAAATCGTTCTTAACACCTGCACTACCCGTTCACTCAGGATATTCTTTTCTTCTAAATTATTAAACATGGTGCAGGTTGGCTAAATTTGAAGTGTAAAGCAGCCAAAGGCATTATTAACCGGCTGTTTGCTGCGCTTTGTATGCAAGCGCATACAGTTTTATCTGCTTGATCATCGAAACCAGCCCGTTGCTGCGCGTTGGTGAAAGATGATCTTTCAGCCCGATAACATCAAGAAATTCCGTTTCAGCGTTAATGATCTCATCCGGTGTATGATCCGAGAAAACACGTATCAGCATGTTTACAATGCCCTTGGTGATCACTGCATCGCTGTCGGCAGTAAAAATAATCTGGCCGCCATGGTTTTCCGAATGAAGCCACACCCTTGACTGGCAACCGGTTATGAGGTTTGAATCAATCTTGTATTTATCGTCAATCAGCGGTAATGACTTCCCCATTTCGATGAGGTAGTTGTATTTATCCATCCAGTCGTCGAAGCTGGAAAATTCGTTGATGATATTCTCTATGGTTTCTTTAATTGTCATCCAGTGTCCTTTAGCTAGTTTGAATCATTGCCCCAAAGCTACGCAAAAAGTTCCTTGACTTTCAAAACAGCCTCTGCTAACAGGTCAATTTCCTCCCTGGTATTGTAAAAAGCGAATGAAGCCCGTATAGTGCCAAGAAGGCACAGCCGGTCCATAAGCGGCTGCGTACAATGATTGCCGGTTCTGACAGCAATTCCATATTGGTCGATAATAGTGCCGGCATCAAAAAAATGAATGTTCCCGATCAGGAATGACAAGATGCTTGCTTTTTGTGCAGATGTTCCTATAATTCTGACCCCTTCTATCTGCGAAAGCTTTTCGGTAGCATAATTCAACAAATCGCTTTCCCGGGTCCGGATAAAATCCCAGCCTAAATTACCGAGGTAATCAACTGCCGTCCCGAAACCAATAGCGCCAGCAACATTAGGTGTACCAGCTTCGAACTTGTATGGGAGTTCATTAAAGGTGGTTTCTTCGAATGTAACTTTCTCTATCATTTCACCTCCGCACTGATAAGGTGGCATCTGCTTCAGCCAGTCCTTCTTGCCGTAAAGTCCGCCAATTCCCATGGGGCCATACATCTTATGAGCAGAAAAGGTATAAAAATCACAATTAAGTTCCTGTACATCCACCGGCCCGTGCGAAATGCCCTGGGCTCCATCGATCAGCACCGGGATACCTCTTTCATGCGCCTGGCGGATCATCCCTTTTATGGGGTTAATGGTCCCCAATGAATTTGAGATATGATTCACAGCCACAATCCGTGTGCAATCGTTAAGCAATTTCATATATGCTTCCTGGTCGAGTTCGCCGTTATCATATACGGGAATAACCCTGAGTACAGCCTTTTTTCGCAGGCAAAGTTGCTGCCAGGGAACAATATTGGAATGGTGTTCCAGGGCTGAAATAAGGATTTCATCCCCTTCCTTTACGAAAGCTTCGCCAAACGACCAGGCAACGAGGTTTATTGATTCGGTGGTTCCCCTGGTAAATATGATTTCAGCGTCAGATGCAGCATTAACAAAGTCTGCAATCTTTTTGCGGGCATTTTCATAGGCCAGTGTAGCTTGCTGGCTCAGATGATGAACCCCGCGATGCACATTGGAATTGGTTTCAGAATAATACCCGGTAATTGCGTCAATAACAGCCGAAGGCTTTTGCGTTGTGGCAGCATTGTCAAAATATACCAGTGGTTTCCCATATACGGTTGTACTCAATATGGGAAAATCGGACCGTATTGCTGAAAGGGTTGTATTCATCTGTATTTCCGGTATTCTCATATTTTCGACAAATCTATCTTAAAACTAACCTTCTTTTCTTCTGAACTGCAATGCAGAACACATTGATCGCAATAGGAAAGCTCACCGCGAAGGCGTTTTTTCACCATGTCGTCAATCCGCTGCCTTAATTCAGGAATTTCGATTTTATTCACCACCTCTGCTGCAAAAGCATACATGAGAAGGATCCGCGCATTACTCTCACTTATTCCCCTGCTGCGGATATAGAACATAGCATCGTTGTCAAGTTGCCCGACCGTAGCGCCATGGCTGCATTTCACATCGTCGGCGTAAATTTCAAGGAACGGTCTCGTGTCGATAGTTGCTTTATCGGTGAGAAGAATATTTTTATTGGTCTGGGAAGCGTTGGTCTGCTGGGCATCGCGCCTCACTATCACATGGCCGTTAAACACGCCACTGGCATGATCATCAAGAATTCCTTTAAATAATTCGGAACTCTGGCAACGCGGAACCTGGTGATCAATAAATACCTGGCTATCAACATGTTGGTCCTTATCCATGAGGTAAACCCCGTAGATATTAGCGGTACTGTTTTCGCCACTCAGTTCTACAACAGAGCTGTTCCTGATAATGCCACCATTCAGGCTGATGGAGTTGGACGACAGCGTACTGCCCGATTCCTGGTGGAAATAAATGGTATTGATCAGCGTTGAATTCTCGTCCTTGTTCTGAAGTTTATAATGATCAAGGGTTGAATCGCGGCCAATGTAAATTTCGGATACGGAATTAATGAATGTGATCTTGTGATTGATAGAATCGTCACACTGAACGAGTCGCAAATGGCTGTTATTACCCAGGATCACAAGGTTACGGGTTTGAAGCATCAGGTTACGGTCCGAATCCACGATGTTTACCATCTGGATGGTATCGGGAACGGTAACATTATCGGGCACATAGATAAATATGCCGTCTTGGGCAAATGCAGTGTTCAGGGCAGTAAGTCCTTCACCGGCATTTTCGGAAAACTTCCCGTAATGCCTGCTGATAAGTTCAGGGTATTTTTTGAATGCAACAGCCAGACTTCCTACAATGATCCCGTTGGAAAGCGTGGTAAGCGGATTATGTTTGAATACATACCAACCATTAAGCTGAGCTACGAGGAATGTTTCAAAATGGGGCACTTCGCAGCGAAAGATGCTTTCAATATCAATTTCAGCAGCTGGTGCGTTCATTGCGAATTCAAATTCGGTAGCCAGTGTCTTGCTGAGGTCAGTTCCCCGCCACTTCTCAAGCCTGGCATGAGGAAACCCAAGTTTCCTGAATTTATCGAAAGCTTTTTTTCTCAGGCCTGCAACGTAGGAAGAATCGCTGCCAAACAAGGAAATATTCCTCTCGGTATAAAGACTCTCAAGGCTGCTCTTCAAATCGGTTTCTATCTGGATATTTTCCATTATTTCCATTGTTACTGGTTACATCTGGCCTTTAATCCATTCGTAGCCTTTTTCCTCCAGTTTAAGGGCCAGCTCCTTACCCCCACTTTTTACGATGTGACCATCAAATAGCACATGCACCACATCCGGGACAATATATTCAAGCAATCGCTGGTAATGCGTAATTACGATGGTTGCATTGTCCTGGCGACGTAACTTATTCACCCCGGTTGCTACGATGCGAAGGGCATCGATGTCAAGTCCCGAATCTGTTTCATCCAGAATAGAAAGTTTAGGTTCCAGCATGGCCATCTGGAAAATTTCATTTTTCTTTTTCTCGCCACCCGAGAAACCTTCGTTCACGGATCGGTTAGCCAGTTTATCCTGCAATTCAAGCATTTTTTTCTTTTCCTCCATACTTTTCAGGAATTCCTTGGCTGGTATCGGGTCAAGGCCACGGTATTTGCGTTGTTCGTTTATTGCGGTACGAAGGAAATTGGTAATGGAAACACCGGGGATCTCGACCGGGTACTGGAAACCAAGGAAAATTCCTTCACAGGCGCGTTCTTCGGTGGACAGTTCAGCAAGGTTTCTTCCGTTGAACAGGATTTCACCCCCTGTAACTTCATATCCCTGCCTTCCGGCGATCACATAGGCAAGTGTGCTTTTCCCTGTTCCATTCGGACCCATAATTGCG
Organism: Bacteroidales bacterium; assembly: GCA_025350385.1. Taxonomy (GTDB): domain Bacteria; phylum Bacteroidota; class Bacteroidia; order Bacteroidales; family UBA4417; genus UBA4417. Next base: position 5,483 of record JANXXZ010000278.1, on the reverse strand, counting down.
TGAACCTCACCGGCCTTAACCTCCAGGTTCACGCCTTTCAGGATTTCTTTCCCGTTAATTGCAGCTGATAAATTTTTTATGCTAAGCATGATGTAGATTTATATGTCTTTATTTCTTTTTTGCTGAGTGCTAAGTGCTGGGTGCTGAGTTATTGGTTATCAGTTATTTGTTAATTGTTTTAGGCTCTATTTATTCTCAGGGATCCCACCTATCTGCCGTTTCAGGACTAGCCACTCCCATGCTCCCACGCCAATTCTCCCGCTCCCGCCATCACGCCCTCTCCATGTCCCCTTGTCACCCCCTCTACTTGTCACCCTGTCCCCGTGTCCCCTTATCCCACGCTTCCCTCCAGACTGATCGCCAGTAATTTCTGTGCTTCCACTGCAAATTCCATGGGTAAATGCATCAGTACTTCCTTGGCATAGCCATTCACTATCAAACCGATCGCGCTTTCGGTACTGATTCCCCGTTGATTACAATAGAATAACTGATCGTCGGAGATTTTGGAAGTGGTGGCTTCGTGTTCAACTATGGAAGAATGGTTTTGGGTGTTGATGTAGGGAAAGGTATGCGCCCCGCATTTATCACCTAAAAGAAGGGAATCACATTGCGAGAAATTACGGGAGTTTTCGGCCCGCTTCATAATTTTAACCAGTCCCCGATAGCTGTTATTGCTAAAGCCGGCAGAGATGCCCTTGGAAATGATAGTGCTTTTGGTGTTTTTTCCGAGGTGAAGCATTTTTGAGCCTGTATCTGCCTGCTGGTAATTATTGGTGACTGCAACCGAGTAAAACTCTCCCACCGAATTGTCACCCATCAGCACAACACTTGGGTATTTCCAGGTAATTGCGGACCCGGTTTCAACCTGGGTCCAGGAGATTTTGGAATGGCTGCCCTTGCAAATTCCGCGTTTGGTAACAAAATTATAAATTCCCCCCTGGCCCTGCTTATTGCCCGGGTACCAGTTCTGAACGGTACTGTATTTAACTTCGGCATCTTTCATGGCAACTATCTCCACGATAGCAGCATGCAATTGATTTTCATCCCGCATTGGGGCTGTGCACCCTTCCATATAACTCACATAAGCACCTTCGTCGGCAACAATGAGCGTGCGTTCAAACTGACCGGTGTTGGCTGCATTTATACGGAAATATGTGGATAGTTCGATTGGACAGCGGACTCCTTTAGGAACATAACAGAAAGAACCGTCGCTGAACACCGCCGAATTAAGCGCTGCAAAAAAATTATCGGTATGCGGAACCACGGAAGCCATGTGCTGTTTCACAAGATCAGGATGGTTCTGAACGGCTTCGCTGAAGGAACAAAATATGATTCCGTATTTTGAAAGGGTTTCAGTGAATGTAGTTTTCACAGAAACACTGTCAATAACAGCATCCACAGCTACGCCGGCAAGATTCTTTTGTTCTTCGAGTGAGATACCCAGTTTATTGAAGGTATCAAGAAGTTCGGGGTCAACCTCATCAATGCTTTTGAGTTCCTTTTTTCGCTTTGGTGCAGAATAGTAGATAATATCCTGGTAACGGATCGGCGGGTGGTGGACGTTTGCCCAGGTGGGTTCGGTCATAGCAAGCCAATGGCGGTATGCTTTAAGGCGAAATTCAAGCATCCATGCGGGTTCATTCTTCCTGGCCGAAATAAAACGCACGGTCTCCTCGGTGAGGCCGACAGGCGCCGAATCAGATTCAATATCAGTGTAGAAGCCGTATTTGTACTCTCCCTGGGTTACCTCTTCAATAATTTGATTTTGTTCTTTTTCCATGGATCAGGAACAAGCAGTAAACCGCTATTTGGTTTTAGTTTAAATAAAAACAGTAGGCAAAAGTAGCAATTTAACACAAATACTACTGTCAGAAACACTGTATAATTAACAATCTTTTAGGGATAAGGTTTTTAATTCGGATAAATGGTACGGTAATAGCGATTTTAAGATATTTCAAGTGATTTTAACTGCAATTAAACCACCAAGGCACTGAGTTCAATAAGAAACACTGAGGAAGAGATCTCCTGAAATAATTCTTCGTGCTAAGTGTGCTGAATGTTCTGAGTGTCCAAGCGGATTTATTGCCAGCCGTTAATTCACACATGCTTCTCCGCATGGTAACTGCTCCTTACCAGGGGCTTGCTTTCCAGATGTGTAAATCCTTTTTTCAACCCGGCTTCCCGGTACTTCTCAAAAAGTTCAGGCCGAATATATTCAATCACCGGCATGTGCAACCGCGTAGGTTGCAGGTACTGCCCGATGGTGAAAATGCTGCAATTTACGGCGCGAAGGTCATCCATGGTTACAAGCACTTCCTCTTCCGTTTCACCCAGTCCTGCCATGATCCCCGATTTGGCGGTAAGCCCGCTCTCCGCAACCTGTTTCAGCATTTGCAGGCTGCGATCATACTGAGCCGCACTTCTTACCACAGGAGTTAAGCGGCGCACCGTTTCAAGGTTATGAGAAATGATTTCAGGTCTTTCGGCAATCACTGTTTGTAAATCGCCCCTGTTTCCACCGAAATCAGGAACCAGTGTTTCGATAGTTGTACCGGGGCAGGTTTCACGGATTTGCCGGATGGATTCAGCCCATACGGCCGCGCCTCCATCGGGAAGGTCGTCGCGATCGACCGAAGTAAGGACGACATGCTTCAGTTTCAAGAGCTTTACCGAATGAGCTATCTTATAAGATTCTAAAGCGTCCGGTGGCAGGGGTTTGCCGGTTTTGGTGGCGCAGAATTTACAGGAACGGGTGCAGATATCGCCCAGGATCATAAAGGTGGCCGTGCCGGCGGCCCAGCACTCGCCCAGGTTGGGGCATTTCCCGCTGCCGCAGATGGTATGCAGGCCCTGTTCCTCCACGATGCCCTTTACCTTAAGATAGCTTTCACCTTTCGGTAGCTTTATTTTAAGCCAGTCGGGTTTGCGGAGGAACTCTTTGTTGTTCATGGTGGAATGGAGTTGGGAACTGATCCCTGAAAGGGAACAGGTATAGGAATGCATGCAAAGTTACCGATTTACTACTTCCCTTGGGATAGCAGAATTATGTCCGGAAGCTGGAATTAACAGGCTCCAATACAAGTAAATTTTATCAATTGTGGATGAATCGGGGCTGGATAAAGGCCTTGTTTTAGTTCATATTGAGTGATATTATCTTTCTGAATAAATTTCAGGAGTCCGGTTAACTTTCCGTAGCCTGCAAAATTGAAGGATATCTTCAGAATGCATTGTTTAAATAAAAACCAAGGGTAAAATTATTGATGATCTTAGGTTTGTCGCTCACGTTAATATCATATAAATATTTTGTCCGTAAGGTAAGCCTGAAATGCTTAAGTAGCTTGTAATGAAAGGCATTATTAATATCAACTTTATATTTTTTCAATTCCGAAAGTTTATCTTTTTCAATATTTAACTGGCTGAAATTTTCGATATAGAAATTTTTAAAAATCTGGTGTGTTGGAATTGAAACAATCAAATTAAAACCGAATTCCATTTTTTTAGTATTTCCTTTACTCAATCCGTATAGCTTAGCTGACTGCCTGCTTTCAAATAATTCCTGGTTCTTAATTTTGGTATTTCTGCCATTAACCAGACCTAACTCAATTGAACAATTGTTGTCGAATTCAAATTTTATTCCTCCTGTATAATTGCTATAACCTGGTGATAAGTAAGAAGTAAATAAATATTTTATTGTTTTCCCTGCGCTATCTTCCCTGTAATTATAATGATTAAAGTATTGGCTTTTTGAGCTAATGCTGAAGTTGAAAGCAAATTTTGATTTTTTTATGTTATATGAAATAGTGTTCCTAAAAGTATACTGGTCATCAGAAATTAAAGAAATACTGTCAAAAAAGGTCTTTATCCCGAATTCAGAACAATAATAATTTGTCATTACAACTTTACCAGCCTTTAATTTATTGTTTGCTGAGAGATTATAATAGAGATAAAGACTATTACGATCATTACTCGTTTCGCCATTTTTAACAGTGATTCCTGCGAAGGTTGTGAAAAAATCAATGTCTATAGAAGAAGAGATTATCTCTTTTTTTTCACGTGAAGAAAAATGATTTGTGCTGTCTTGTCCGTTTGCTTCAAAATTAAACAAGGACAGAGCTAGCATCAAATAAAGATGAATTGACAACCTTTGATTGTCAATCTTCCAACTCCCAGCTTTTCTGTATATCCACATTGAGCAAGACGTGACAAACATTCAGTTTATTCTCTTTTTTTTGTTTATTTATTGTTTCAAAAAGAGCATTTGATAATTTGGGAACAAATTTGGCCCATGTACAAAGAATATAATAATCGGCTTGATTATCACCTAATTTATTATCTATCATGTTAAAATGGGAAATAATCTCCATATATAATGAAGTGTCAGAAACTTTTTTCGTTCGAATAGTAGTATCAAATAAAAAATTAATCATTGTCCAGGGACAGTTTGTTTTTTTTGCAGTAGTCATGAGCAACTTGTTTTTATCAAAAACGAATATGCAAGGGATATCTTTGTATTTGCTGACAAAAGATTTGAAATTATCTTCTGATTTTAAAACGAACAATTGGTCATAGTTCACATCATTGTCTTGGCAATGTTTGATTATACTTTTTTCCGTTTCCTCTTGAGGATTCTGAAATTCACCGGTTCGTTTAGCAATAATCGTACTTATTGATCGGCATGAAATTAGACCTGACAAAAAAATGATAACAATAATCTTAGAAACGATTTCCTTTGTTTGTTTTTTCATAAAATTTAGTTTTAACAATCAAGTTTATTGTTCAATTTTTAAAGTTTTCTTAAAAGTTTTTTTTATGTTGAACTCTATATTAAAGACTTGCATTGGATGTAATTAAAAACGGCTATCTTCCTTAAGGAAGACAGCCGTAATAATTAATTACAATGGGAATTCAATATAGTAGTATTCATTTTTATATGTTAATGGGTATGTTCCTTTTTTTATAATAATCGGTCTTGTAATCTTAGCGGCGGTATTAAATTCAGACAGAAATACATAGTCTTCTTCAAAAGTCACAACACTTTTACCTTTAAAATAGACTATTTTCTCGGGTTGAATATTAACTATATCCTTTTCGTTTACTCCAATGATCATAGACATTTTATCCGTATTGATGTCCATTGCACCATTAACAGAGCCATCTTGACTCCCTGGAAAACTGATCCCACATTTACATAAACCAAAACCTGGACAATTTGGCTGGCTTTTCTTCCCAAATTCTAAAGTTATTTTAATATGAATTACAGGCCCGGCGAAAGAAAACGAAGCCAGCATAATTGCTGTCAATGTCGTTAAGAAAAGTATTTTCATTTTTTTAATATTTGAAGGTATCGCCCCATTCTTTTCCATCTCATGGAGCAACAGATGCTTTTCCACTCTCGCAGTCAATAAAATGCAGCCGATGCTGCCATAACCGGCGCCGGTTCATTAAAGGCATTGGCCAGTCCGTTTCTTACTAAAACCGGTAAG
>JANXXZ010000260.1 GCA_025350385.1 Bacteroidales bacterium | reverse complement strand
CTTTATGAACATAAATTCTTTTCAGCCTGTACTTTATAGATCTTTAAGGAGTGGTCAGCCAAAATCGGCAGAGAATGGATATTTCGAGTGTTTCTTCAATCTAACCGATCCGGCGGAAAAAATCTTCATTAAAAGGATTTATCCAGGCAAAACTGAGCGGAACAGATGGATATGTACTGGTGAATATCTTGTATTTATTAGGCTTTATCGAATTCAGGTCATGTTTTACCTCAATGGCTTTAGGTTCATTGATATCAGGAAGAACAAAGTCTACTTCATTTCCAGCCGTGGTGCGCCAGAACCGGATCTCATCCATTTCATACTTATCAGCCAGTATCCTGTAAAACGTATTCTCCCAAAGTTCACCCCTATCTTCCCGGAATGATAGCTGATGAAAATTATTCAACAGGCAATTCCTCATGCCGGTATCCATTAAGTAGACTTTTTGCATTTTGGTGAGTTCTTTCCTAACATTCCTCGAAAAGGGTTTGATTAATGCAATGTGAAAGCACTTTTGCAATACAGTAAGGTAATTGACAACTGTTTCATTTTTTATCCTCAATGTGGTAGCCAGTTCGTTCACATTAACAAGGTTTCCCGATTGTGCAGCCAGTATGTTGAAAAGGCCATAGAATGCGGTTTCATTTTGAACTCCAGCTTCCAGGATATCTCTTTTCACAAATGAATCCCTTATTTCTTTCAAACGGTTCATTTTTTCCTCTGTGTCAACCTCGGTAATTATTGCCGGATAACCTCCATAAATCATATAGTTCTCCCATTCAATCCGGAGAATATCAATTCGTGTACTTCGATAATCCTTTTTCGACAGTATGTTCCTGATTTCTTCCAGCAGAGCTAATTTACCTCCAATTTCGAGGTACTCATCAAAGGAACAGGTGTAAAGATGAAACAGTTTTTTCCTTCCCGCCAGGGAATCCCTGAAATGATCATCGATATAAAAGGCGCTGCTTCCTGTTGCAACAATTTTAATTTTTCCGGCATGTTCATCATACAATAACTTCAGAAAATTGGAAGCATCATCGAGGTATTGAATCTCATCAACCAATATCACAGCTCTTTTATCTGCATCAGCAATGAACTTCAGAATATTCAGCGGGCTTTGATTTAATTCCTGTAATATTGGTTTATTTTCGAGATTGAGAAAGATCACCGGTATTTCCTGATCACGGCAATACTCCTCCAGCTGTCGTAAAAGGGTTGATTTCCCTGTTTGTCTGGCTCCTGTGATTATGCTGAATTCCTTTTTCAGCAAATGAGCCTGTAGATCGAGGAATAACTTTCTGCAAATCATCTCTGTAATTTTCCGACAAAGATAATCTTTTTTTGATATTCTTACCTATGCAGGGGGTATAATATCGGATATTTTTACCTGTGCTAGGAATAAATTATCCGATATTTTTACTTATACTAATAATTATTATCTATAATATTGAGTCCGCTCCGAAAAGTTGAATCAGAACTTTCGCGCAAAGTCGCAAAGGCCGCAAAAATAACAAATTCAATACTTTACGAACTTGAATACTTCGCGTCTTGGCGTGAAATCATATTTTTCGGAGCAGCATCAACCTTTGATTATTAGCCTATTATAAACTCGCCTAATAGCCCAACCTTGCCACGATGCTGCTATTCGGGGCATTTTATTACCGGTAAAGCTACGTGACTAAATGAAAAGCCAGGAACAAAAGAAAAAGGCTGAAGTTCATGAAGTGAGCCGCAGGCATAATTGTTAAGCCCTTCCATTTCAGGATTATAAAATAATCTGGCCTCTGATTTCAAATGAATAGTTCAGACGAACTTATGCAAGAGAGGATTCCTCTTTCTTCAATTTTGTGAATGCAATAATCAGAAAGCTTACAATAAAGAATAAGGATAACAACAAGGTGCTGTTCCGCATACTGCCAGTGATTTGTTCAATAATGCCAAAGCCGAGCATCCCGATAACAATGGCCAGTTTTTCAGTGCTGTCGTAAAAACTAAAGTAGGAAGCCGTATCAGTTGTATCCGAAGGTATTAATTTTGACCAGGTTGAGCGTGCCTGCGACTGGATTCCTCCCATTACAAGACCAACCAATGCTGACAAAACATAGAACTGATATTCATCATGCACATTATAGGCCGAGAAACAGACAAACACCCATATTGCAAGCATCCACAGCAGTGAAGTCCTGTTTCCAAAACGGGTTGAAACTCTTCCGAATATAAAGGCTCCCAGAATAGCTACAACCTGAATGATCAGGATTGTCATGATCAGCTTGGTATCAGTGATTCCCAGTTCTGCTTTACCAAAAAGAGAAGCCACAATTATGACGGTTTGAACTCCCATGCTGAAAAAGAAGAAGGAAAGCAGAAACCGGTACATGGTCTTATGTTTTTTGATGTAGCCAAATACATTAAAAACCTCATGAAATCCCCTGGTAAAAATGGTTATATCCCAATGAACCACTTTTCGTTCTTCACGCAGATAGTAAAAAGCAATCTGGGAAACAGCCAACCACCATAATCCTACTTCAATAAATGAAAACCTTATGGCTTCCAGGCTGTCAGAAAATCCAAACAACTGATATTTTTGCAACGAAAAAATATTAAAGATCAGCAATACCATGCTGCCGGCATACCCGAACGAAAACCCCCTGGCACTGATGCGGTCGTGGCGATCGGGAGTGGCAATGATTGGTAAAAACGAATTGTAATACACCAGTGAACCGGCAAACCCCAACACAGCCAGCATCGGCAGAAAGAGTCCCAATCCGATATTTTCACCTTTAAAAAAGTACAACCCCATGCAGGCAAAGGAACCCAGGATGGTAAAAAACTGCATAAAACGCTTCCGATACCCGCCCAGGTCGGCAATTCCCGATAATGATAAAGTCAATAGTATGACTAAAAAGTAACCCAATGCAATGGCGTATTCATACAAAACGGTATTCTTAATATTCAGACCCATGAACATTACCATTTCCGAACCAAAAGCTTTCCTGGTTACCTGCTGATAGAATATCGGGTATAACACGGTATTCACACTTAAAATATAGGCGGAATTTGCGATATCGTAGGAGCACCAGGCATTGATAACCTTCGGGGAATTTACTGGCAGAACCGGTCTTGTCATATAAGTGAGAATATTTTGCTGATAAAACTAACATTATTATTTGAATCTTGTTCAACTATTACGCCCTATAACCCAACATCAGATGCCTGAAACTGATTTCATTAAACTAAAATTTACTATATTTATTTAATCAAGGCAATTTTCAAATGAAAAAAACTGACGCGTTCATTGTTCTTTTATCGAAGACTTTAGCCTTTAAAATCAGGCTGCTACTTCGATTCCGGTACAGGATTTCAATTAAAGGATCAGAAGTTTTACAAAACAACTTGCCGGTACTCTTTTTACCAAACCACCAGGCATTGATTGATCCGATCATTTTACTAAGCCAAATCTATAGGTTCTCAACCGCAACCCCGGTTGTTTCAGAGAAATACTTTAACATACCTGTATTAAAATGGTATTTTAAACAGCTGGGAGCAGTCCGGGTCAGTGATCTCGAAACAGGCAGCCGCGATACCCAGGTTTTAAAATCAATTACGCGTTCAGTTTTTAAAGGGTTTCGACGTAACCAAAATATTGTGATTTACCCCAGCGGGCAGATTGCAGGACAAGGTTATGAGAAAATATTCAATAAAAAATCAGCCTATCATATTGTCAGGACAATCCCTGAAGGTTTTCAGATTGTAGGTGTACGTATAACCGGTTTATGGGGAAGCATGTTTTCGAAAGCAAAAACCGGAAAATCACCCGATTTCTTCGTCCAAATCCTGAAAGGGATTTTTTATGTGCTGGCAAATCTGCTGTTCTTTCTGCCCAAACGTACTGTCAGCATTGAATTTGAAGATATCACTACAATTGCTAAAGAAAAGGTGATCCTGGGACAAAAACCATTCAATTCATTTCTGGAAGATTATTATAATCTGTACGGGGAGGAACCGGCACTTTTCCTGAAGCACATTTTCTATTTACCGCAACTGAAAAGAAACATAGCTGAAAGGATTTCCGGTTCAGCAGAGGAAATCCATGATCGGGCACTACCCATTGATGCCGAATTAATTCCTGAAGACATATTAATTAAGGTAAAAGGTATTGTTTCTTCGGTTCTAAATATTTCTCCTGACCAACTATTGATAAATTCAAACCTGGTTCTGGATCTGGGTGCCGACTCGCTTAATATTGTTGAAATTGTATCCGAACTTGAGAATAAGTTTAAAGGATTTTCTTCTCCGGAAATCAATGAAATAAAGACCATTGGCGATTTGTGCCTGGTGGTTTTGGATCAATTCAGTTCAAGTTCTGATTTAAAACCTTCCTATCTTGACCCTACTTTATCCAGTGAGGTTTATATCCAGGTTGATCCCGAAAAAAATATTCTCTGGCAATTTCTGGATACTTTCACAATAAATCAAAAGGAGTACTTTGTTTATGATGCTATGCTGGGATCAACCAACCGGAAAACGTTCCTTTTGAAAGCAGCAGTTGTCGCAGAGCTTATTAAAAAGAAGGTGAAAGATCGGCATGTTGGTATTATGTTGCCTGCATTACAAAGCACTACCTTACTGATCATTGCCACATATATGGCCGGGAAAATCCCGGTAATGCTTAACTGGACTGTGGGGAAGAAGGTGCTGGAACATTGCGCGGAAACTGCTGGCGTCGGAGTGATTCTTTCAGCCGAAGCCTTTATTAAAAAAATTGAAGAACAACTTCCTGATAGTATAAAATCCAGGCTGCTTTTATTGGAAAAGGAAATTCCTCAAATCAGCATTACCTCTAAAATTAAAGGATTGATTATTTCCAAATTTCCGAAACTATTCCTGAATTACAAGCATATTGATAACACCGCTGTAATCCTGTTTACTTCCGGAAGTGAAGCTTTGCCCAAGGCTGTGCCTTTAACGCATCTGAATATCACCAGTGATTTGAATGGCACATTTAAACTGATGAAGATTGAAAATAAATCGATATTTCTTGGATTTCTTCCGCCATTTCACAGTTTTGGATTTACCGCTTTAGTTGCTCTGCCTCTGGTTTCAGGGATCAGGGTTGCCTATACCCCCAACCCCACCGATGCCAGGGAAGTACTGAAAATTTTAAAACATACCCGGTCAAATCTCCTGGTTGGAACTCCCGGCTTTTTAAAGATGCTGATGGCTGTTGGATCAGCATATTATTTTAAATCCATCCGCTATGTTATCTCCGGGGCTGAAGCTATGCCCTTGGCATTAAAGGAACTCTTTGACAGCCTGACCACTGATGCCAAACTTCTGGAAGGTTATGGAATTACTGAATGTGCTCCCATACTTTCCGCCAATCCGGTGGACCAGCAAAAAATGAACAGCGTCGGGAAATTTATACCTGGTGTAGAGCACCTGATTATTGACCTGGAAACAGGAAAACCGGTGCAGCCCGGTGAGGCAGGAATGATTTACGTGAGGGGGAAAAATGTATTCAATGGGTATCTGGGTGAAGAAACATTGAATCCTTTTGAAAAGATCAACGGTAAAACCTACTATAAAACAGGAGATCTCGGATATATGGATGATGATGGATACCTGTTCATTACCGGCAGGCTTAAACGGTTTATAAAAATTGCCGGGGAAATGATCAGCCTACCGTTTATTGAAAAAATAGTGCTGGAAAAGTATGGCGATCAGGAGAAACAAGCAGTGGCAGTGGAAGGGTCCGACAAATTAACACCTGCGCAAATTGTGCTATTCACTACACTCCCCGTTAACCTCGATGAGATAAATAACTATCTTTTAAAAAACGGAGTAGCTCCTATAGCCAGAATAAAACGCATCATTGAACTGGATGAAATCCCGGTTTTGGGA